>CAZAXY010000309.1:0-1591 GCA_964489125.1 uncultured Saprospiraceae bacterium | reverse complement strand
TAACGGGAGTTCCGGCAAAAACCACCAGTTTCTCTCCTCATCATGGTCTATGAGACCTGATGTTATCACTAGATAAATTTAAGAAAAAGAAGGTAATTATTGAATTGAGTTGCGCTATGTAAGCTTTTGTTCTAAAAATGGATAAAAAGAGCTCTTTTAGCCTCATTCTGACCTTATCAGTTCCTTCGACGGATAACAATCTCTGTAGGTTGTAAAGAAGTGCAGTGATGTTGTATTCAGCTAGTACCTTATGTTTTGATTTTAAGTGAGCATGTGTGAGTCCCCAATGTCTTTTCCAAGTACCAAAGACATGCTCTACGATAGCTTGTCGCTGTCTGTAATAATTTCTGTGCCTAGCGACCCTGCGATTATGCCTTTCTACGATTTCTTGATGAGCAGGTCTTTCTATGAATCGTCCTTTTTCATTGGTAGTACATTTTTCTCTGAGAGGGCAAACATCGCAATTTAGGGTCCCATATCTTTTGACTTTGTATGTTCTTTTAGTAGAGCCTTTTATAAAAGAAGAGATCAACTCTAATCTTTCATTTGCAGGACAGATGTAAGTGTCAGTTTCTCTATCATAGATGAAATCAGATTTTCTAAATCCCTCCTCGCTTTGCTCATGGTTTCTACGAGGAGCAACAAAAGGCCGTACACCTAGTCTTTCAGTATAAGCGATCTCAGCTCCATTGTTATAACCAGCATCAGCAAGTAAATCAAAGTGCTTTTTATCGAGAATAGATTGAGCCCTCTTAGCTGCCTTACCTAAGTCGTTCATGTCATTAACTCCACCTTTAAAGACATCCACGATCATCTTATGTTTGGCATCTACAGTAGCTTGTATAGAGTATCCAACTTTGACGATATTCCTTTTAACCACAACAGCCCTAGCGTCGGGATCAGTAGAAGAGACTTGTCCATCCTTGGAGTTATCTACTTGTTCTTGGATATCATAATAGTACTCTTTACGATCCTCAGCTTTCTCCAGCTCGTCAGCTAGTTCTAACTCCTTGTCAGTGTAGTTTCTCTTGTTCTGATTCTTAAGTGCCTCTATGTTGAGTTTATCATTAATGTTATCAATTTTATCTTCAAGATAATCTAGATGTCTTTTGACCTTTTTAGCATTGAAGTTATTTTTAAGACTATTCTGACCATCTATTTTAGTAGAATCAACAGCGAGAAGATGGCCATCAATGAAATTCCAATTTTTAAGAAGCTGAACGAAATATTTGTTAGCATTGATGATAGCTTGGGCATTATTGGATCTGAAGTAATTGATAGTACGGATAGAGGGCTTTAAATTATTGATGAGCCATTTCACTTCTAGATTAATTAAGCAGGCCTTAGCGAGTTTTGATCCAGATCTTAATCCGTTGCGATAGCCATACATCCATAATTTGAATAAATCTTTAGGATGAAAAGGAGGAGCTCCTTCAGTTTTGAGTTCAGTATGCTCAAATCCTAGTTCATCCAGAGGCATAACTTCAACAAGTAAATCAATAATCCTAACAAAAGAATCTGATTCTATGACTTGATCTAGTGAAAGCATAGTCATCTGATGACGAGATTCTCCTTTTTGATAATGCATATA
>CAZAXY010000308.1:0-1725 GCA_964489125.1 uncultured Saprospiraceae bacterium | reverse complement strand
TGGCAATCTTGCCATCGTAGTGACCAATGAATTAATTAAAATGGGTCATAAGGACATGATTACCCAAGTGGTGCCCATCTATCCAGTTACTGATAGCACTAAAGAATATGAATCCAATAAGCTATATGCTGAAGGCTACTATCTCACCGCTAAGGCAATGGACAACTTCATGAGAGATTATATGAGTAGCCCAGAAGATATCAACGATGTTAGAGCCAGTCCAATTCTGGAGGAAGATTTATCAGAGTTTCCTCCCTCGTTCATACTTACGGCAGGCTTCGATCCACTCAGAGATCAAGGCGAAGCATTCGTGGAGAAACTACGTGCCGCTGGATGTGAGGTCAAACATAAGCGTTATGACAACACATTACATGCGTTCTTCGGATTGAAAGACTTTGGAAAGAAAGGGCTTAAAGCTGTAGATGATGTAGCGAAGTTTTTGGTGGGTTAGTCCAACCTAGCCCGCTGTCCCCAGTGATCGGCACGATAGATTTTGTTGTTTTCGATGAGGAGCATTTCGCCACGCTTACCCAACTTAATGCTCGCGTCAATAAAGATTATTTTGTTGTTGTGAATTGATACAATTTCTGGAACTGAGTTATGCCCTACTATGATGCGTTTAGCATTGATTTTTTCAAGGAGTCTGTCTGTTCTCTTTCGATCAAATTCTCCCTTGTAAGCATAGCCTCGATACCATAACGGACTGTAAGCATTAGTCAAGAAATTCGCTAGCTCATCATCTGCATTTTCTGGGTTCATGAGCACTCGATCATAGTATAGGCTATTCAGGCTATCTATCGGCATATAATCAAATAATTCCTCGCTGATGCCGCCATGAACGAAGGCCATATCATTGATCTTAATGTATATCGGCTTAGAGCGTATCCATCTTCCTAAAAAAGAGGTCTGACCAAATAGATCACTATAAGGCCTGCGAAATCTCGAACTTGTATATCGATATTTTTCGTGTATATATCGGACATCTGAATTGAGCACCATCCACTCATGATTACCGATGAGCGTATGAACCTTGCCCCCATCGCCTCTAGCTTGCTGTTCAAGTCTAATCAGATACCAGACAATATCTATAACCTTATCTCCACGATCAAAAATATCTCCAGTTATAACAAGATGCCCGTCACCATAAATCCAGTTGCCATATTCATTCACAATACCATTTTCTCGAAAGAGACTCAGCATCATATCATACTGTCCGTGTATGTCGCTGATGGCTGCAATCTTGGTAACGTCTTGGTACTCCACCCTATGATCTGGCGGCAGGTCCTGATCAGAAAAAGTCTTATAATAGCCTATATCTCTACCACTTATGCTTGGAACCTCTCGAGATTTTCCTTGTGGCATGAGTTGATCTCCAATGAAACTCCTCTTGTGAAACATCCCTTCATTAATCCAACACACATCAGTGCTATCACCGCGATGAAAGATATAAGGACCATCATTATAATTGTGAAAGTCATTTTGTGCATACAGCGTCACAAAAGTAAATGCTCCAAATAGGAGGGCTAACAAAATTGATTGATATCTCAGTAACCTAGTCATGCTGTAATCACTAAATTAAGGGTAGTAATCATAACATACATCCCTATTAATTAAAAAGACGGTCAGTTGTCTGCATGCATAAGGTCTTTAGACTATTTCATGTGTAAATTGGACGATATCCTACTGTATTGGTCGGAACAAGACTTACCTTCACAAGTTATTATC
>CAZAXY010000307.1:0-1821 GCA_964489125.1 uncultured Saprospiraceae bacterium | reverse complement strand
AAGAGCAACGTTATGATTGGCAAATAATGGGCGAGCTTCAACGAAGACTTTTTGATGGAAATGTCTTAGACAGATTGAAGAGCAATGTTATGTCCAGAATTCATCCAGAAACCAAACTTGATCTCGCTTTAAAAACGGGACCTTATGGTGTATGGAAAGGCAGAGCATTCAAAAAAGATGGTGTCAGCTTAAAGCGATTGAAAAAACATAATGGTGGAATAGAATTGTCAAAACCGGAATCTGTATTCCCTAATCGTCTATTTACAAAAGACAAAAAAATAGAACTTACTCCTGAGAGGTTTATAAAAGAACTGGAAAAAGTTAGTGATTTATTTGAGGTCACCAATCCTGATGAATACCCTTTAAAATTAATCGGTAGGAGACACTTAAGAAGCAACAACTCATGGATGCACAATTTGCCTGTTCTTGACGGAGGATCAAGAAGGTGTACCGTCTTAGTAAACCCAGAAGATGCTGAAAAACTTAAGATTGAGGAGAATGAAACGGTAAAGGTTTATAGCGAATTTGGCAGCATTGACATTGAAACCGAAATCACTACCGATATCATAAGAGGAACCATCTGTATTCCTCATGGTTGGGGACATAATTCGAAAAATTCTAAATTGGATTTTGCAAATCGCAATTCCGGTTCAAATGTAAACGTACTTATGAATCATCGAAGGTTAGATACGCTGTCCTCAAATATGGCATTTAATGGACAACCTGTTGCCATTCGTCGCATCAAGTCAAGTGCAAAAAGACAATAATTGATTAGGCGGCTGACAAGAATGTTGTCCCGCGCCTCTGCTTAACAGTATTGACACGTTGATAGTAGTACCGAATATAAGACTCTGGGCAACTGCCCAACCTACCATCCTCGCTCTAGTCCATGAACCAACTTTAAAGACTCGACTCCCTGCCTGCTGGAGGCAGGCTTCAGATCTTAGGAAACCCTATACACACTTGCGACTGACTGATGCTTCTGGTCGTCCAAACAGCGCATAAGGGGCTTGCACTCTCTATAATATATAGCTACCTTTCATCGTAGCTGCTCATGCTGGGCACACACGATGTATCCAACGTCCATTGCTCTCATTTCGGTCGGCACGGCGAGGATACGAGATTTTTTAAATCTCACAAGAACATGAAAAAAGTAACAGTCAATACTATCAGCACTAAAGTAGCTTCCAATGTTCATATAGTATACACGTCATCAATGGAATTGCTTCATATGCCTATCACATGAAATCATTGCTCAAAGAAATAAGGCAATGTACAGTTTGCCTGCCAGCGCTGGAAAATGGTGTTAATCCCATCTTAGCGGCAACCCCTAAAAGCAAATTTGCCATCATCGGTCAAGCTCCAGGTAGTATAGTTCATCAGACTGGAATACCTTGGGATGACAAAAGCGGAGAGCGGCTACGTAATTGGTTGGGTGTAGATGATGATACCTTTTATAATCCAGATATTTTTGCTCTTATTCCAATGGGATTTTGTTATCCTGGAAAAGGAAGATCTGGAGACTTACCACCACGCAAAGAATGTGCGCCACTATGGCATCAGAAAGTGTTAGATCTAATTTCTGATATCCAATTGACTATATTAATTGGCTCTTATGCCCAAGAATACTACCTACAGAAAACACGTAAAAGAACGCTAACAGATACAGTAAGAAATTACAAAACTTATCTCCCAGAATATCTACCCCTTCCCCATCCTTCACCTCGCAATAATATCTGGCTAAAGAAGAATGAATGGTTTGCAGCTGAGGTAATTCCCTATCTCAGAAAAACAATCGAAAATGGTTGCTCACAATAGATG
>CAZAXY010000306.1:0-1830 GCA_964489125.1 uncultured Saprospiraceae bacterium | reverse complement strand
AAGCTTATAGAGCTTTACCTTGAGGGAGATGAGAAGTCTTTCGAAATCCTACTAACAAGACACAGAGAGAAAATTTATACCTCTATTTATCTATTCGTCAAAGATCACGATTTGGCCGAAGATATATTTCAGGAGGTGTTTATCAAAATCATAGATACCTTAAGAAAAGGCAAGTATAACCACGAGGGCAAATTCCTGCAGTGGGCTATGAGGATTTCTTACAACTTGTGTGTTGATTACTTCAGACGATCCAAGAGACGCACTAAAGTGTCTCCGTCTGAAACATTCGATATCTTCGATGTTCTCGAGGTGAAAGATGACAACATGGAAGTTCAAATGGTCAAAAACCAGACTTATTCCAAGGTTAAAGAACTTGTGGATATGCTCCCTGCAGAGCAAAGAGAGGTCGTAATCTTAAGGCATTATGCTGATATGAGCTTCAAGGAGATCGCTGCACTCACGAGAGTGAGCATCAATACTGCTCTTGGCCGTATGAGATACGCCCTTATTAATATGAGAAAAATGGTTGAAGAGAATAATCTTCAATTACAGTCATAATATAATAATTGTTTAATTCAATAATATTGAGGCTGGTAGGTAATACTTATCAGCCTTTTTTGTTTCAGATTGTGAGTTAGATAATATGGTAACTATAGACATAGCTCAATCAGAGAATGATTTTGAGGGAATAAAAGATTTGAATGTAAGAAACCTCTATGGCGTCAATAGTGTCAGGGAGCAGCAGAGCCAAGGATTCGTTACTTGCCCCTACTCAGTGGATGACATAAAGATTATGAATAATCCATATCCACACATCATAGCCAAGTTCAATGAGACGATCGTAGGATATTGTCTAGTTATGCTGAAACAGCATAGTGATGTTATGCCAGTCCTTCAACCTATGTTTGAGTTGATATCTCGTCTCGATCTATATGGGCAAGCTATGAGCAAAATGCGATATTTTACCATGGGTCAAGTTTGTGTGGATAAAGCACATCGTGGCACTGGAGTCTTCTATCGGATGTATGATTATCTGAAAGATCAGATGCAAGGCAATTTTGATCTCGTCATCACAGAGATCTCTGCTCTTAACACCAGGTCATTGCGTGCACATGAGAAACAAGGCTTCATAATATTAAAAGAATATCAGGCACCTGATGGCCATCCATGGGTTGTGGTGTGTTGGGATTGGAGAGTTAATAAACACTAAAGCTTATTAAAATAAATTTTTGCTTCTTGGACCACCTTAGGAGCAAGTATAAGCGTTGCTGTCATGGTGGGTATGGCCATCATGGCATAAAAACCATCAATTAAATTGATCATCAGATCTAGACCTGTCACAGCCCCCAACAAGATGCTCAACAAATAAAAATATCGGTACCAATGTTTATGTTCGGCCCCTACAAGGTAAGACAAGCATTTGGTGCCGTAATAGCTGAAGCTTAATAGAGAAGAAATTGAAAACACGGCTATACAGAGCAATAGAAGATATGGCCCAATTTCTGGTGCTGCCAGCGTGAATGCATGTGCTGTTAGACTGACCCCATCCAGCTCTTTAAGCTCCCAAGCATCAGTTACCAAGATAGCAAGGGCGGTAAGTGTACATACGATAAGAGTATCTATCAGAGGTCCGAGCATCGAAACGAGTCCTTCTTTTATCGGTTCATTAGTTCTCGAAGCGCCGTGTGCCATCGGTGCGGTGCCGATTCCTGCTTCATTGCTGAAAGCACCTCGGCGGATACCTAATAAGATGAGCCCACCAATGGCACCACCGTAGAAAGAATCTCCAACATATGACTCCGCAGCGAAGGCGTCGGTAACAATGAGCAA
>CAZAXY010000305.1:0-1840 GCA_964489125.1 uncultured Saprospiraceae bacterium | reverse complement strand
GACTACAAGTGTCATTAAGAGTAGCAGTTCTTATGAAAATGAATAAAATGAAAAAGAAATTACTCAGAGTATTAGCGCTGATAACTTGTATGGCACTTACGGCAATAGGATTTAGTCAGACAGAAATAAACATAGAGTTGGAACAATCCGAGAAATCCGGAAGTCAGCAATGTGTTAGTTTAAAGATGTCAGATCCGGGATCTACAGATCATAGTTTATCAAGTCAGAATTACAGAATCTACTATGGTGCTGATAATCTCAAGCTCAAGGAGGAATCTCTCAAATCAGAATTACCAGAAAGTCTATACCAGATGCGCTTAGTGCAGCATGTCGATGGAGTGGATGCAAGTGGTAGAGGAGAATTAAAATTTGAGAGCAATTTGGGCTTCATCAATTTTGCTATAGTACACTCTAATCTAAAGCAATCGGGCACGACGATATCATCAGAAGGAATCAAAGTGGCGTCCATGTGTTTTGAAGTACAAGATTTTGACGAAGAAATAGCAGTAGTATTTGCTCGTGAAGAAGTAACATCTAGTTACGGCAGAGCATATGTTGATATATCCACCCAGAATAGTAAGCAAGACCTACTTCCAACTACCGTGAATCAGTATGATGATCTTATCATAAGATAAGCTTGGCATTATATTTGATATTATTAAAAAACGTAATATGTTTTTATGAAAACGATAGCTTCAATTATCCTCAGTCTAACTCTTGGTGTAACATTGCTAACCGCTCAAAGCCAAGTGGATCTGCGTATCCTACAAGTATCTCAACAAGATAACAAGGCATGTTATGATCTCGAGATTCGCTCTCCTCATAACGAACAGATAAGTCTTGCTGGACAGAATTATAGGATGTTCTATAATGCAGATGAAGCATCGTTAATAGAAGAAAGTATTAAAAATTATAGCTCCATTCAATCTTATGGAGGCTTAGAGGTCATTAATACCGAGCAAAATGACATTGGATTTTTATCCTTGTCCGTTGACGCGCGTATTAATAATGACCATACGATGATCGTTCCTCAGGACGGCTCTTGGATAACAGTCGCAAGCGCATGTTTTAATAGTGTATCTGGTGATTCTTACGATTTAGTTTGGGCAAGCCAACTAACTCAAGATTTTGCAAGTGCACATGTGGCACTTTCTAAGTGGAGAGTAGATAACGAGCAGGAAGTAATAGAGCCTAATCTTATGATCGATCATCTAGGGCAGGACTTCAGCGTCAGCGATGATCTTGTGGATATAAGCGTATATCCTAATCCGGTAGCTGATTACATTAATATCGAGTTAGATGGGCAGAGTGAAGCAAATAGGATAGTAATCACAGACGGCATTGGTCGTCAAGTGGCATATGAATCTCTTAATAATCAAGATAAATTTAGTTACGACCTGAGTAACTGGCCAAGTGGCCGCTATACAATAGATGTATTAGATATTGATGGTGGAGTCATCAATTCTAAGAGCGTTATCAAGACTTTTGACAATCAGTAGACAAAAAAAAGCGTTTAAAAGCAGAGGGACTATCAATTAAGTTGCTCATTTTAGCACTATCAATCAATAAAGACGCCCTCTATCCAATTGATCACAACTCGTGCGAAGGAAAGTAATTCGCATGTATCTCCGCCTTTTGGAGAATTGTTGTAACGCTTTTTATATGACAAGGATGTTCGCTTGAGCGCTTTTGTCTAATCATATTTCAATTGGATTAAAATGAAGTCTTTATCTCTTTTTCTTGCTACGGCACTTACTTACCTTATGTTGATATCTGGAGTACAAGCAAACAATGCTATCGATATCAGATTTTCTACACCGATAATAGACCAAAATACACA
>CAZAXY010000304.1:0-1903 GCA_964489125.1 uncultured Saprospiraceae bacterium | reverse complement strand
GTAGGCTCAAAATAAGCTGATGTCGTCTTAGTAATTTGATTCTTAAGTTCATCGAGATTATATCCTATGGCCAGCTTAGCAGCAATCTTAGCAATTGGATATCCCGTTGCTTTACTGGCAAGTGCTGATGATCTAGAAACTCGAGGATTGATCTCGATACAGATGAGTTCTTCTGTTTCGGGATTTTGTGAGAACTGAATATTACATCCCCCTGCGAAGTTACCCATCGATCTCATCAATTGTATGGCATCGTTACGCATCTTCTGATAGGCCGTATCTGATAGGGTCATGGCAGGCGCCACAGTAATACTATCTCCTGTATGAATACCCATCGGATCGAGATTCTCCACAGTACAGATGATCACTACATTGTCATTAGCATCTCTGAGCAATTCGAGCTCATATTCTTTCCATCCTAATACTGCCTTCTCAACGAGTACTTCATGTGTTGGTGATGCATTGAGTCCTCTCTGGAGAGCCTCATCAAAATCCTCCGCCTTCATCACAAACCCGCCGCCATATCCGCCGAGGGTATACGATGGTCGGATAACTAGTGGAAATCCAATCTTCTGTCCTGCATCTTTACCTTCAAGATAACTGTTGGCGATATAAGATGGCGCAACATTCTGGCCTAGTTTGATGACGTGCTTTTTGAATTCTTCACGGTTCTCCGCTAGCTCTATGGCTTCTAAATCTACTCCGATCAACTTCACCTGATGCTTGTCCCAGAGACCTTGCTTGCCAGCTTCGATAGCCAGATTTAAAGCCGTTTGCCCACCCATGGTTGCCAAGACCGCATCGATCTTGCGCTCTGTCAAGATTTGATCCAAGCTTTCCACTGTTAATGGCATCAGATAGATATGATCTGCTGTGACAGGGTCGGTCATGATCGTCGCAGGATTGCTGTTGATCAAGCTTACCTCAATGCCTTCTTCTCTCAGTGATCGTGACGCTTGAGATCCAGAGTAATCAAATTCACATGCTTGTCCTATGATGATGGGTCCGCTACCTATGATCAGTACGGATTTGATAGAAGTGTCCTTAGGCATTCTCAGAAAATTTCGCAAATATAACCATAGCTAACAGAAGACTAAATTTGTACTCTACTATTAATAAAAAAGACTAATATGAAGAATGTCCTCATCACTGATAAAGTACATCCTTTGCTCAATGAGGGTCTGGAGCGAATGGGTATGTCAGTGGTCTATGAACCCAAGATGCCCTATGAAGAGGTCAAGAAAGCTGTAGCTAACTACGAGGGTATTATTATCAATAGTAAAGTCATCTGTGATGAGTCATTTCTACGTTCCAATACACACTTGGACTTTATAGGCAGACTCGGATCAGGTCTCGATATCGTAGATCTTCCTGTGGCTAAATCATTGGGCATAGCTGTCATGCGTTCTCCAGAAGGCAATGCTAATGCAGTTGCAGAACATACCATAGGGATGTTGCTATGTCTTGTCAATAATATCGCACGAGCGAATAATGAGGTGAGTCAATTGTCTTGGAACCGAGAAGCTAATCGAGGGATCGAACTCGAAGGGCGCACATTAGGGATTTATGGTTTTGGTTATACAGGCAGCGCTCTGGCTAACAAGTTACAATCGTGGGGTATGAATCTGATCACCTATGATAAGTATCGAACTGATATCGACAAAGAAGCACCCTATGTGAGAGAAGTACCACTCGATGAATTAATAGAAAGCTCTGATATTCTATCAGTACATCTACCGCTAACTGTGGAGACCAAAGGAATAATTAATAAAGGCCTCTTCAGTAAGTGCAAGCCAGGAGCAATCATCATTAACACCTCTCGTGGGTCTATCCTCAAGACACAAGATCTACTCCATCACCTCAAGAAGGGTCATATCAGTGGGGCTTGTCTCGATGTACTTGAAAA
>CAZAXY010000303.1:0-1904 GCA_964489125.1 uncultured Saprospiraceae bacterium | reverse complement strand
AAGGAGCATCTATAATAGCATACAGAATACGAGAAATTTACACACAAAATTTTATACGTCTATAGATTAGTGCTGCACCTTATTTAAAAAATATTTAAGAGTTTGATGAACAAAGTATTAGATATTCACTTGTATATCTTGAATTGTCATAAGATACAATATAGCAGTTGTGTTTTACATTAAGAATATATTAATCAATCAAGACATGAGAAAACCACTATCATTTTATTTTAGTCTAATTGTATTTTCACTTTTAATCAGTGCTTGTTCAGATGATTACGATCTTCAAGAAATAAATGAAGAAGTAATAACAGAAGAGGGGAAACTCGGGACTGCATCAACTCTTAAAAGTAATGATTTAGCCGTTCGGTTTGCGCCCAAACTTTGGCTTCATTCATGTGAAAATTTATTTCCTTCCGACCCTCAGTGGTTTATGAGAAGAGTAGATATGAAATTTACAAGGAAAGGAAGTGATCGTAATATCACGTCATTCGTTAGTGAATCCAATATAGCTAGTCGTAGCTTTAGGGATGGCAGTTCTAGCTGTCGCAAGCACGATGACCGTTCCGGGCATGGATACCCTTCTAACTTTTATATGCAAATTCAGAATTATCAGGAAACTCAGACTCGTCTTGGTAGTCGTGATTTGACAGACTTAAAGTTAGTTGTGTCAATCAGAGATAGGGAGGGATATAGCGACCATAAGACGATACAATATTGGATGTTTTACCCGTACAACGCATTATGTCACTTACCATTTTGTTATAATCCTAATGCTACTGGATGTGGTGTTGAAGGGGCTCATGAAGGGGATTGGGAGCGAATTACTGTAATTTATAGCAAATCTCAAGATAAAGCAGTTCGTGTATATATGGCGTCTCACGATGCAGAAGGTAGATATTATTCACCTAGACAGATAACTTGGATCGATGACCATCCTATTGTATATTCTGCAGTTGGTTCGCATGCCTCATATAGCAAAGCAGGTACTTTTTATCGAGGAATTTTGCCAGCTGATCATACAAATCAAGGGACTCCAATCGAAACTTGGACTCTTGATAACTATGTGATAGAGAACTGTGACACTTGGGGTTGCTTAGATGTAGCAGGTGTGCCAAACTTCATTAAATATTCCGGCTTTTGGGGAGAATTAGGAGCTACTTTTGCAAATATTGCACCAGGTAACGGACCTATAGGACCGGCCTACCGACGAGAGTTTTTTGACCCTCTTGAGGACAGAGATTCTGACGATTATCCTATAGGACCTATATTTATCGGCAGTCGTACTTATAATGCTACAACGGATGCACCTAACCAACATATTTACCTCAAGGATCGATGGGGTTGGCAGAATGACGACATTGACGGAATGATTTTATCAAATGTTAAAAAGGGTACTCTAATAAGATTATTCGACTCCCCATGTGGTTCTACGAACGATGATTGGGCTGAGATATATGTAAAAAGGGATATTTCACCAACAACGAAAATTAGAATTACTTCTCTAGAACAAAATATCTTTTCGAGCTCTTACTCGTTAACGTACCATGAGGACAATGGCCTTAATAGAAAAGTATCTCTTATTACAATTGACGATTTATAACTTCAATCCGAGTTGTACAGAGGGATAACTAAGTTTAAATGTTCTTGAATGGGAGTCGTAGGCTTTCGTGGTATGCGAGAAATAGGCGACTAAGAAATAATCCTACCTTCCTACTAGTATAGTCACTTCGTGTCTACTAAGATTTGGTTAAAGCCAGTCATCCATGTAGGCGAATGTCTTTATGATCAACATATGGGTAATGGACTTGAGCCGCACACTTTTTAACTTAGCGAGGCTCACTTTAATACAACTATTTCTGTAAGTAAGTAATTCAGTATAGACATAATTGACGACAGAGAAT
>CAZAXY010000302.1:0-1936 GCA_964489125.1 uncultured Saprospiraceae bacterium | reverse complement strand
CTACCTTAGTCTTACTTCTCATGTTCTGAGAAGGCTTATAGCCATCTAACCAAATGTATTCTAATTTGAACTTTGCCATTATCTTTCTTTTATGGATTAATTGTTAAGTGAAGATAAGTCGTGGACTTTTTCTTACATCTTTGCACATCTTTACAATTGTGATCACCAATTCAATTAAATATTTGTAATAGGCTGTAATTCAACACTTTAATGAATTTGAGATTGTGATGGCTACCGTATAGTAGATTTTAGAAAAAAATGGAATTTTTACAATTTAGAGCACTTTTTTTATCAAAAACTATGTTTTTGCGCTCTAATTTTCGACTTTTTGGTGTTTTTTTCTTCGTTTTTACGATTTTCAATTTGTCATACTTAGCTGCTCAGTCAAACCTGGGTAGCGATCTTAATTTACTAATCGAAGATTTTATAGAGGGTCGGCAGGATGACGGAGATTTTGAATTAATAGAAATCTATGAGAACATCAATGACGCTGCCCAAAATCCACGCAATCTTAATACAGTCTCTGCAGAAGAGTTAAGAAATTTGTTTATAATCTCTGAGGTAGACATCAACAAGATTTTATCGCATCGAGAGCGATATGGCACCTTCGCAGATATTAACGAATTACAAGCTATTGAAGGAATAGAACTAACTACGCTCAAACTGCTCAGCAGGCTCACCTATGTCTCAGATAGCGAGATTAAACCTCTTGCTCAGATACAATCTAATACCGAAGTACTCGTCAAGTTCAGAAGAGAAATAGAAACTCGCAGAGGATTCAGATCTATAAATGGTGAGGATCCAGTTTATACTGGTCTGCCTAATTATCTCCTACTCCGAATCAATCATAAGAATGATCAAAAGTTATCCTATAACTTAACCTTAGAAAAAGATGCTGGAGAATCTTTCTCTCGTTCCAATACAGGTTTTGATTTCATTTCAGGTTACCTGCACAAAAAGGATCTTACTAAACATCTTAAGTCTATCACTCTTGGTGACTATAGTGTTAGAATGGGTGAAGGCCTACTGCTCAACAATGGTTTTAGTTTTGGTAAAAGTATAGCTACAGTCAATATCAAAGCTGGCGGATATCAGGTCAAACCGTATACGAGCACAATTGAAAACTTGGCATTCAGAGGAATAGCTACACAATGGAAGGTCAAAAATTTCGAGATTATGAATTTCGTATCCTATCGCAATCTTGATGCTAATCAGACCTCAGATGATTTAGAACGGCCGATAGTCAGCTCTCTACAGACTAGTGGCTTACACCGCAGCGAAAGTGAAATATTTGACCGAGATGCAATCAATAACCTGAGTGCAGGAATAAATGTCAACTATAGACATAAGAGTACAACCATCGGGATCAATGGACTTACTCATCAATTAAGTGTTCCCTTAGTAAGGTCCAACTCTGAATTCAATAGATTTCGATTTAGTGGAGAAAACAACTTTGGGGCAAGCATAAATTACAACACTACTATTAAGGGGATATATGTCTTTGGCGAGCTCGGTGTAAGTAATGGTGGAGCAATAGCCCAGAGTCACGGGCTCATGACTAGTCTTAATGCTAAGCTAGACTTAGGATTACACATCAGAAATTTTGATCGAGACTTTCAAGCACTCTATTCCAATACATTCTCTGAGACTCGTAGTTCTGAGAATGAAAGTGGTCAATACATTGGTCTAGAATATCGGCCTTCTAAGCCTTGGAAGATCAACGCCTATGCCGATTTCTATGAACATCCTTGGCTGAGATTCTTGGTTGATGCTCCAAGCGACGGCACAGAGTATCTGGTAAGAGCGGTTTATAATAAGAGACGCAAGCGCACCCTATTCTGGCAGTACAGATATGAACGAAAGCAAGAGAATAGCACATTCAATAGTAACATAGATAGAGTTGTAGACACTCAGATTCATCGGGCCAGAATACAAC
>CAZAXY010000301.1:0-1945 GCA_964489125.1 uncultured Saprospiraceae bacterium | reverse complement strand
AGGCAGACCAGACTTAAAACATGATGATGATTCCTACTCCATGTTGCTGAGAACCTACAGATACAGACCAATTACTAGGGTAGTATCGACGGATGAAAAACTCTCCTTCTGAGTTTTGACAAAGGCGATGTTAGCTTTATTCATTATTACCTCGCCTACTACTGCTGATACTAATCTAGCCATTAATATAACACTTCCAGCAGCTGTTTAGTGTGTTAGTTTTTTAGATCAGCTACCATTACATCCCAAAGAGCCCCATTAGTTCTCGATCTGTTGTTCTCACCATATAGGATATATATTTTATCATTTAAAATAGACATTTGGTGAATTGAATATGAATCTTCTGGATTGCTAAGGTTTGTTTCTATCTCTTCATAAGAGTTGTCAATTGTGTTAAATACCCCGATGCTCGAGTCATATGTGAATGGATTTGGGTTATAGCCACCATCATTACCTATGATGATTTGTCCTGCTACAAATATCAGATTTTCATATTTCTGAACGAACGTAAAATCCATTGCTCGATTCATTTCAAATTCTTCAATTTCAATTGGGTCTTCAATACTTACTTTATAAATCTTATTTGAAGCATCGGTACCAAAGAACTCTTGGCTGCCTCCGAATACATATAAATGTTCATTAACAATCGTTCCTCGTGCTCCACTTTTAGGCTCTGGTAATGTAGCAAACTCACTTAGCGTATTGGTTTCCAAACTCCACTTAAAGATTTTGTTGCTTTCAATTTCATGTACATCTCCTCCTATGAGATACATGTCATTATCCAAAACTGAGATACCAAACCTAGTGAGTTGTTTGTCGTGTGTATGAGATTCGGGATCAGAGACTAAATCTGTATTATAAGTATTTATGTATTGACCTCCTGCAACAATGAGTTGATTGTCGATGATATGTAGTTGTTTGGATACGAAGTCTCTTTGGTCAAAAATGTAACTTTTGGTTTGATCTCCACTCATAGGGTCAAAACCCATGACAATTTCAGTATTATTCCTCGGATACTTTGTCACTATATATAGTTGATTTTCACTATATGATCCGATCATGCCAGGTGCGCAACATACTATGTCGTCACTTATGAACTGAAAAGCCGTCGAAAAACCCAATGGGCCTGTAGGTGTAGTTTTATAATCACCAGCTTCCTTTTCTTGTAGCTCGAATGATAATACGCTTGAGTCGTCATTAGTAATCGTCGCACTGACCGCATTAGGACCCATTATCTCAAAAACGCATGAACCGAAGTCAGCTTCCACTATAGAACCACTCCCATCTTGAAAACTATATTGAGTTTCGATGGCAGAGACGTATTTGTCAAGCAGAGCCTCACTGCTATTGCTTGCATCCGTCTTGATATCGAAACCTTTTCTCCAGATTAAGCCTCCATCATAACTAAACACAAATTCGTCATCGACGGTATTGAAATTATCTGATATATCAATTTGGTTGTTTCCATGAGTTAGGAAGGCGCGCTCGATTCTCCAAATCTTAGTGTCATCAGCTGTTAGGAATGAAGAATTTTGCATTCTTGTTTCCTCCAACATTACAGTTTGCCCTGGACTCATCATCATTGTATCAGGTTCAGTAGCCATCATAGACGAGTCCTGTTCTGGGGTAACCATCATGGGCTCCTCCTCAATAGGCATTAGAAATGATTCATCTTCAGCACATGACCAAATAGTAAAAAGTAATACCAAGAATATGGCTGCTACTAGTAGCATAATATTGATTGATCGCATAGGGATTGTTTATGCTATGAAGACAACATTTTTGATGGTCACCCACTATTATATTCTTTGAGAAAATTGAAGTCAATCTGAGGTGATCTGTAACAGAATTAATACTCGACAGCTTGTTTTTTATGAAAGATGAGAGGGAGATGTATCGGAATGATTAGACACTTTATACAGTAAAGTTAGGGAGCTAATTCACA
>CAZAXY010000300.1:0-1998 GCA_964489125.1 uncultured Saprospiraceae bacterium | reverse complement strand
AATTCGACGAAAAAGAGATTTATCCCTATGCATTGGAAGGTGTTGGTGAAGATATCTTACCCAAAAACGTCGATTTTGAGTTAATCGATCATTTTGAGAAGGTCACTGATAAAGATGCCGCTATAGACACTCGAAGACTAGCCAAAGAGGAAGGTATATTCACTGGTTATTCTTGCGGTGCTGCATTGTCTGGGTTACTGCAGATGGGCGATCAGTTATGCAAAGATGACGTTGTGGTATTAATCTTACATGATCATGGCAGTAGGTACGTCGGAAAGGTGTTTAATGATGATTGGATGATTCAGCGAGGATTTCTTGATAGAGAATTGAAAGTTCGTGATCTCCTAGCAAAGAAAACTGACAAATCCTTTCACTCGCTCGAAAGAACTGCCACTGTAAAGGAGGCATTAAGTGTCATGAAGGAACAGGACATTTCTCAGTTACCCATAACCTCCAATAATGACATTATTGGATCCCTCACTCAAAATAAAGTGCTCAATTATATTCTTGAAAATCCATTGAAAAATGTAGACCGAGCTGTCTCAGATATCATGGATAAGGAGTTTCCTAAAATCTCACTTGATACCCCGCTTAAGGATTTAAATAAGTATATCACAAGGGAGGTGCCTGCAGTAATCGCCACTGATTCTAACAATGAAACCCAGATTATCACTCAGTATGATATCATTCAGGCCTTATAATTAAAATGGAGATGTCAGACAGGATATGGACAGTCATTAAGTCAATTCTGTGGGTCATTGTTGAGCTTGCTATTTTTGTAATTTTATTTGTACCACTTGCGGCTCTCTTTACGTGGTTGGCAATTATTTCATTCTCTGGAGAGGAATCCTACAATATTGGAGAAAATCCTATACTAACATTGGTATTAGATTATCTACCATTATTCCTTGCATCTATTATTAGTCTCTATGTAACTCATGTACTTATATTTAAACGCTCGTGGATTTCTACTGGCTTCACTAAGAAATGGTATAGTATGGATACTGCTGTTGCGGGATTCCTTGCTTTTGCTTTTTTGGCTTTGAGCTTCATTGTTCTATACATGCTAGGTTTTATGCAGATTGATGAGGTCAATTTTGATCCTGCACTATTCTTTGGTTTCATGTTATTATTTTTGGTTCAAAGCAGTTTCGAGGAGATTGTGAGTCGTAGTTTTATGATTCCGAGTATAACCGCATATTCCAATGTCTGGATAGCCCTATTCATAAGCTCTTCTGTGTTTGCCATACTGCACATTTTCAACGATAATATTACCATACTTAGCACTCTCAATATTTTTTTAGCTGGGCTTCTATTAGGATTACTATATCTACGTTATGAGAGCATATGGCCCGCCATCTCATTTCATGTTGCATGGAACTTCTTTCAAGGTTCATTTTTTGGATTTGAGGTTAGCGGACTAGATGTCTATAGCTATTTGGATACCTCTGAGACTGGTCCAGATCTATATACGGGAGGTTCCTTCGGATTGGAGGGTTCTCTGCTCTGTACACTACTGCTTACAGCTTACAGCGCATATTTATACAATCGTTGGTCTAAATCGGATGGATTTGTTCGTTTGTCGAAAAGAGCGGTTAATTCCCATGGCGCTCTCCATTAAGGTTAATTCTTTTGCTATTTTAAGGTCTTGAACCAGACAAATTCTGTGGAGGATATCAAAAACAAGAAAAAGAGTTTCTTTTCTGAGTGGTTAGAGCAGTTACAACAAGAGAGTTGGCAGCTCGAATTGCTTATCTCTGGATTGGCCCTGTTTGGGATCTGGGAATCCCAGAATGTCATCGTTCGATTTGACTATTACATTGATGTTTTTGCCACCTCCGATTTTAGACCCTACCTAAGGATCTTTCGGCACTTATTATGGTCGAGTTGGGCCATATTCCTACTTAATCTATTAATCCACATTATCCTCAGAGGATTTTGGATCGGTGCTATCGGATTGAGATATGTCTCTGGTGACATTGATTTTGACACCTTAAA
>CAZAXY010000299.1:0-2059 GCA_964489125.1 uncultured Saprospiraceae bacterium | reverse complement strand
GCACTCAGATCGACTTTGTATGCGGAGCGCACATTGATGGCAGGATTTACGACAGTAAGAGACCTTGGGGGTACTGGTGTGAATGTATCTCTTAGAAGTGCTATCAACAAGGGATGGATCAAAGGCCCCAGAATCTATACGTCTGAAAAATCTATTGCTACTACAGGTGGCCATGCAGACCCGACTAATGGCATGAAAAGTGAACTCCGGGGAGATCCTGGTCCTGCGGAGGGTGTGATAAATAGTGTTGAGGATGCTAAGAAGGCGGTTCGTCAACGATATAAAAATGGTGCCGACGTCATCAAAATTACCTCAACGGGAGGGGTGCTCAGTGTTGCCAAGGATGGCAAAGGAGCCCAGTTTACTTTGGAAGAAGTTGAAGCTGTCGTTAATGCCGCCAATGACTATGGCTTCGTTACGGCAGCGCATGCCCATGGTCCCGAGGGCATGATGCGTGCTGTCCAGGGTGGCATCAATAGTATCGAGCATGGCACGATGATGACGCCTGAGATCATGGAGGAGATGAAGAAGCGGGGCACTTATCTCGTTGCCACCATTTCTGCTGGTAAGTTTACCTATGAGAAGGCATTGAAGCCAGGATTCTTTCCTGAGATCATCCGACCAAAGGCATTAGAGATCGGACCGCTAATCCAAGAGACCTTTGGCAAGGCCTATAAGGCAGGAGTTAAAATAGCCTTTGGTACAGACTCTGGTGTGAGTCCACATGGTGAGAATGCTAAGGAATTTGAGTACATGGTAGAAGCTGGGATGCCAGCATATGAAGCGATCAAGAGTGCAACTGTCGAGGCCTCTAAATTACTTCGGGTCTTTGATCAGTATGGCACACTCGTGCCAGGTAAAATGGCAGATATCATCGCCGTAAAAGGTGATCCGCTAGACGACATCACAGTGCTACAAGATGTATCATTTGTGATGAAAGATGGGGTAGTTTATAAGGATAAGTAGGGAGTAGAACTTTGCGTCTTATTGAGAGATAATCTAAGAAACTAACCATAATTCAAGCGCATAATCTTGTCATGCTATATCTTCGCTGTCGAATCGTGAATGATCATCTTATGGATAATACTACAGATCTAAAAACCTTAGTCAGAGACAAATACGCAGAGATAGCCAAAGGCGATAAGGCCACTATCCAAGCGTCTTGTTGTGGAGCAACTAATTCGAGTCAGGAAGTCTATAACATCATGTCCGATGAGTATCAGATGGATGGATATAAAGAAGAGGCGGACTTAGGTTTAGGCTGTGGATTGCCGACGCAGTTTGCCATGATCCAAGCAGGTGATATCGTAGTTGATCTCGGATCTGGTGCTGGTAATGATTGCTTTGTTGCTCGTCATGAGTCTGGCCCAACAGGTAAGGTGATCGGGATAGACTTCACCCCTGAGATGATCAATCTAGCACGTAAGAATGCTGCAGTCAATGGATTCAATAATGTGGAGTTTAGACAGGGTGACATAGAGAATATGCCTGTAACGGAAGGAACAGTAGACGTGGTCGTCAGCAATTGCGTACTCAATCTACTACCCACTAAGGACAAGATATTTCATGAGATACATCGGGTACTCAAGCCTGGTGGTCACTTTAGCATATCTGATGTCGTATTGGAAGGGGATCTGCCGTCAGAGCTGACTCAAGCTGCTGAGATGTATGCGGGTTGTGTATCTGGCGCTATCCAAAAATCAGACTACCTATCTGAAATAGCAGAAGCAGGATTTGATGGAGTAACTGTACAAAAAGAGAAAGCTATTATTATCCCTGACGACATACTTCAGGACTACATGAGTCAGGAGGAAATCAACAGTTTCAAGAATGGAACTACTGGGATCTTCAGTATAACCGTGTTTGGCAAGAAAGCTGGTGTCAAGAATAATACAATTCCAATCATCGAAGGAGGAGCTGTTTGTACACCAGGTGGTGGATGCTGCTAAATTCCGGTCTATTTGATTCTCAGATTGTTGAGCTAAATTTCTTATAGTAGGAACTAACACCTATTGTTTCATCCTTTGAGATATTAGATGGTGAAGGTAGATCAGAAAAA
>CAZAXY010000298.1:0-2091 GCA_964489125.1 uncultured Saprospiraceae bacterium | reverse complement strand
GTCAACTGAGCAGCCATAAAACATGTAAATAAAGAAATCAGAAGCATTTTCATAGAAACAAATTTTCAAAATTCAAATTCTACATTCACTACTCATACTTCAGATCGTAGGTTGCTTCATAAGTGTTAAATTGTTAGCTCCTGTGTTAATTAACTTTTTATGGTCATTCTGTTTTGTCATATTTCATATGATCTTCACAACCATCAATTTTTTCTACATTAGCATCGTTAAAATTGCCTTAATATGTCAACAAGATTATGGATTGCCCTAGTGGCAACAGTTATTACTTCTGTTGTTTTCATTCATTCTTGTACATCTGATCGAGAACTGTCAGACCCCGAGATTCTAGGAGAATCAGATATCCTTCCTCATATACAAGAACTATCTTCCGACGCATATTTTGGTCGAATGCCTTTTGGTCCAGGAGATCAAAAGACTGTTGACTATATCGTTAATCAGTGTAAATCTCTTGGCTTAGAGCCAGGAAACAATGGGTCATATACTCAGTCAGTCCCGATGATTGAGATTACCACTACCCCAGATAAAACTATGTCCGTTCAGACCCCTACAGGAGGGGCGGAGTATGAATTCGGCTCAGACTATGTGATACACTGCCAGAAATCTGTAGACGCGGTGGAAATAAATGACTCGGAGCTAGTCTTCTGTGGCTACGGGATAGTTGATGAAAAACTCGGGTGGAATGACTTCGAAGGAGTAGACATGAAAGACAAAATAGCTGTTGTCCTCGTTAATGATCCTGGCTATGGTGGTGAAGATTCAACATTTTTTAAAGGAGACGTGATGACCTATTACGGCCGCTGGACCTACAAGTATGAAGAAGCTGACCGTCAAGGAGCTAAAGGATTACTAATCATACATGAGACCTCATCGGCCGGATACCCATGGTTTGTGGTAGAAAGTAGCTGGACTGGACCACAGCTAGGCCTAGAGAAAGAAAGTGTAGAAAACGGTGCAGATATCAAAGGGTGGATACATCTAAATATGGCTAAGGATCTATTTGAGCGCAGCAATTTAGACTTAAGTGCACTAATCAAAAAAGCCAGGACTCCTGGTTTCAAGCCGGTCCCAATGAATGCAACAGTTAATACGAGTCTCACCAATGTCTATAAAAGAGATAAGTCTGACAATGTAGTTGCAGTATTGCCAGGAGCTGCCAATGCTGAAGAACATGTCATCTACTCCGCACACTGGGATCATATCGGTATTGGAAAAGTAGTGGATGGGGACAGTATCTACAATGGTGCACTTGACAATGCAAGTGGAACAGGGACACTCCTTGGAATAGCCCAAAATTTCAAAAGACAGAAAAGCACACCTGATCGATCTGTAATCTTTTTATGGGTCACTGCAGAGGAACAAGGCTTATTGGGATCTGAATACTACGCTCTTAATCCAACGGTGCCTATCAGTGATATTGTAGCGAATGTCAATATCGATGGCTGCAACCCAAATGGAGCGATGAAGGATTTTCAAATCATAGGCATAGGACATAGCGAGATGGACAAGATCGCCGAGGAAGAACTCGCCAAACAGGATCGCTATGTGCTACCAGATCAAGAACCAGAGAAGGGATACTTCTTTAGATCAGATCACTTCAACTTTGCTAAAGTTGGTGTACCTCCATTATTTGGTGAGGGAGGATATGATCATATCGAAAAAGGTATTGAATATGGCAAGGCGAAGAAAGCAGAATATACCGCCAACAACTATCATGCTCCGAGCGATGAGTATAATCCCGAGACTTGGGATATGACAGGTGTAGTGCAGGATGCCCAGATCTATTATAATATCGGCTGGCGCCTTACTAATTCTCAAGAATGGCCACAATGGTACGAAGAGAGCGAGTTTAGCAGACGCAAGACACTCAAAGACTAATATTAGTATCGAGTGACCAGTTATGAGTATAGAGTGACAGTTTTATGGTATTTCAATCTTAGTGTCACAATGTAAAAAGCATCGATCAGAATGTATGATGAAAAAGCTAGTGAGTAGTGACTAAGGTATCAGCCCAAACCTATTTTAAAGTTTGTCAATCCTTACTTGTAACTCTCAAACTAAATACTCGATACT
>CAZAXY010000297.1:0-2119 GCA_964489125.1 uncultured Saprospiraceae bacterium | reverse complement strand
ATAATTACGCTAAAAATTTAGACGAGCAAGGACAAACATTCTTAGAAATAATATTACAATCATCGAAGAGGATGAGTGAATTGATTGCTGACTTGCTCAAGTATTCTAAGGTTGGACAGTCAATAGAATTCGTGAGAGTCCCAACAAGAGAAATTGTCGACAATGTTCTCTTAGATCTCGGAGGAGTCCTATCTCAAGCACAGCCAGTTTTTTGCATTGGTGATCTGCCTGTTATCACATGCAATAGAATTGCGATGAAGCAGGTCTTTCAAAATATTATCGGTAATGGCTTAAAATTCAAGAAAGAAGGCAAACCAGTTCATCTAACTATCAGTTGTAAGTCCACACAGGATACTCACACTTTCTGCATAAAGGATAATGGTATAGGAATTGATCCAATCTTTCAGGAGAAGATCTTTGGCATATTTCAGAGATTGCACAACAAAGATAAATATGAGGGTACAGGTATTGGCCTAGCATTGTGCGTAAAGGTTATGGACATGCATCAGGGCAAAATATGGGTGGAGTCAGAAGGAGAAGGGTCAGAGTTTTACTTTACTATTCCGAACCTATAGAAAAACTAAATACCTCTATCAGAGAGAAACATTCGCTAATACTTGATGCTTACATTCTTAGCATATTCTCACCATCAAGACTTTTGAAACATCTCCTTCTATCATATTTGAGCTTTCATTATTGCAAAAAATCACTTCTTATTAGGTCAAGACTGTTGTCACCTCTTAATTCCGCATAATAGAGTAAATTGAGCCTCCACTGATTTAAACTAATGACGCTCTACTATGAAGGGACTATACAACATACACGTCATCATTATGATGATGATAGTCGTTATCGCTCCAATCGATGCTCAAGAATCACATGATTCTGCTCTACTGACTATTGATCGCATATATGCCTCATCAGAATTCAGGCAGGATCGAATGACGTCTATACAATGGACCGACAATGGACAGTCATATGTAATCGTCGAGCGCAGTGAGAGCGGCAATGAGCTCATCAAATATCAGACTGCGACCCAAAATAGAATAATCTATCTCTCTGCTGATCAATTGACTCCAATAGATCATGAGGAAGCACTGAGTGTCAGTTCGTTTTCGCTATCATCGGATGCCTCCAAGGCATTGATATTTACTAATACAAGTAGAGTATGGCGGACTAATACTAAGGGCGATTATTGGGTTTATGACTTTGATACTGATCAGTTGCGTCAATTGGGGTCGTCTTTCCCTTCGTCCTCGTTGATGTTTGCTAAGTTTTCTTCAGATAACAAATATGTGGCTTACGTGCAGGATTTCAATATATACATTGAGGAGTTTACTACAGGATCCATTACACAGTTGACTCATGATGGTACCGGAGACATCATCAATGGCACATTTGATTGGGTATATGAGGAGGAGTTCGGTTGCAGAGATGGGTTTAGATGGAGTCCTGATGGAAATCACCTAGCGTACTGGCAACTTGATGCATCCGATATTCGGACCTTTTACATGATAAACAATACAGATTCAATCTATTCAAATTTGATCCCATTGCAATATCCCAAAGTTGGAGAGAATCCATCATCGTGTAGTGTGTCCTATATTGAGATTGGCACTGGTCAGATCAACAAAATCGATATTCCAGGTGATCCCTATCAACACTACATTCCTGCCATGCAATGGATTTCAGACAGTCAACTACTCATACAGCAACTCAATAGAAAGCAAAATCACTTGAGGGTATGGTACTATGATCTGTCAAGTGAAAAGCTAAGAAGCGTCTATGAGGAACATGAACAGACTTGGGTAGACCTGAGCTATCCTGATGCTACTGCGAGCAACTGGGGAGATAATGACTTGGTGATCATCGACGAGGGCAGTTCATTTCTGCGTATGACCGAGAACGATGCTTATCGCCATGTCTACAAGGTCAGCCTCAAGGATGGTGCTAAGACCCTCTTGACACCCGGCAGTTATGATGTGGCTTCTTGGTCGGTAGCAACGGATGATCTGCTCTACTTCATGGCTTCGCCAGAGAATGCGACTCAGCGCTACCTCTATAGTGTAGATCTTTTGGGCCGAGGAGACACCACACTGCTCACGCCAGCTAGCTATAG
>CAZAXY010000296.1:0-2158 GCA_964489125.1 uncultured Saprospiraceae bacterium | reverse complement strand
ACAACTGAAATATAGATTTTAGTGATAATTCTGATCTGAGAACACATTCATTAGCATGCCTTTTGTTTATAGATGGTTTCTATCTTTTCAGTGAGACTGGGATCTTCTCTCTCTTTTAATATCCAGTTAGGAGACACCTTGTTTTCGAGCCAGAGCCATCGTTGCATAAATCTCGTGAGATCTGGGATGAACATAGATTTCAGAAGGAGGCTTAGTTCATTTTTGTACATATACATGACAAAAGTAGAATGATAGGTTCTATCTGTTTTAAGATGATTGGGGCTGAAGTCAAGAGAAGCACAGAGTGTTATCAACCTTTTGAACAAGGCCCCAAATTGATCAAACATTGGCTGTACCACATATTCCTGTTCATGTCTCAATAATTTGATATTAGCATCCCATATTTTGAGATTAAAAGTAGCACTGTCGTATTTTGATTTCTGTTGAACAGCGGTGTCCAGAGCCTCCCAAGCGTTGAACATGTTAACATAGTGAGGATCGTCTTTCATAAGATCTGTTAGTAGTGCTATGCCGCCATCAAGATAGGCTTGATGAGTCCATGCTATGTCATCATAGATGCGATTGTTGATATGACGAAGCAAATTAAAATCATTGACTAAGCCTTTTTTACGACATGATGATTGTAGATCCAGTAAGTCAAAATTACTGAATCGATAAGGTAGGAGACCGATTCCAATATGATTGGAAGCAAAGGCCGCCATGCCCGCCCACTTGAAGAGAGCAGGGTTGTCAAGATAGAGTTGCGCATAGAGACTGCTGATTTTCTTGTTCCGCTCTATCACCTCAGACTCAGGAGGTAGTTTCGACTCAAACTGTTCTTTATATTCCTTAATGCTCAAATTAACTGATCATTTGTGCTTACTAAGCTTTTCACAATGTACTGATAAGAAAAAGTATGGTCAACTTATAGCGTAGTAATGAGCTGATCTTTTGCCAGACCAGACCAGCTATGTTGAGCTATTGCGCCTTCATATTTCTCGATATCTACATCAAATCCTGTAAGTTGCGACATCCCACTTACCTTCTCGATATGATCTATTCCGTCTGGAGCGAGTATGTTAACATTAACGCCGGATGTTTTTTTTGCGGTTGTCATGGCAGAGCTTTGATGCCCCCACCCATGTGGTACAGCTATTGTCCTGCGCTGTAGGTCATCTAGATACTTGACTGGTAGAATTATGCTGCCTGTCGCTGTGCTCACTTTTGCTAAGTCTTTTGCGGATAAGCCCATTTCTTCTGCATCGTCACTGTGCATATAGAGATAATTGGAGATTCTTTCTCCACTTGCAAAATCTTCGATATTATGTGTCCAACTATTGTGGGTCGTGACATCTCGCTTAGTTATCAATTTGAAGCGACTTCTAGCTTCCAGCTCTTTTGAAAAGAAGTCCTCTAAACTCTCGGTCTGTTGCAGTAGCTCTGGAGGTGCCATTTGAATCTTGCCGTCATCAGTCAGTATACGATCTGGCACGAATGATCCTGGTTGATGCTCATTCATCGCCAGTCCATGCTTGCTCTTCAAGAGTTTTTTGAATCCTATCTGCTTGGCTGATTTGAGGATTAGATGAAGTATGAGTTCTTGAGGGACGCTGAAGTGTTTTTTCCTCTTGAAGAAGGTATAGCACATCGATATAATCGTCAGTACCCATTGGGTAATGCGTGAGTTGAATAAGGATACTTCACATCTGCGACACAGCTCCAGATATATGCTTGCCTCATCTCGTTGATCTTCTCCTGACTCTATAACTGACTTTGTTGCTTGGAGATACGGCTTGGTCTGTAGGCCGAGCATGAGGGGAAATATAAATGGCAAGTCAGGTCTTTCGAGAGGACTTGTACACGGGAGCATGTAATGTCCGATCATCCCAGTCTCATTAGGATAGATATCAAGTGTAACCAACAGTTCAAGCGATGAGAACGCCTTGCGGAGTCTATTGGAGTTTGCCATGGTAATCAGTGGATTGCCCCCTGTTACTATGAGCGCCTTAATCTGACCATCCCCAGGTGTCAAGATTTCATCGGCGAGAATGCCACCTGGGAAGGCATCATTAGTGCTATGAAAGTTGTGAAGCCTACTGCGGTCCTCACGGATCAGCTTTTTGCTCTTTTTTCCAAATTTTGGAAAATCCATAATGCC
>CAZAXY010000295.1:0-2208 GCA_964489125.1 uncultured Saprospiraceae bacterium | reverse complement strand
AGTTAAGACTTAGGGATCTGTCGTTGTTCTGGGAACATTTGACGTTATCCGCTATTAGCAGTAATCTAACAGCGCCGTTTTGTGTGCTTGGAAAATGTATTGCTCCATTAGAAGATGAACCCTCGCTGTTCGAGTGCCCCCTCCTACGGCGGGCAGGTATGACCTCGAACCCATATTAGATTATCCGCAACACTGTTGACGCCAAGAACTTATCTGAATGCATATGTCAGATGGAGTGGATATATATGCTGAGTAATACTGCTCTGAAGTTACAAACTTCAGAGAACGGAAATGATTAAGAGAATCTGTTCACGTGGCAGGTATTATACAAGTAGTCGGCGAGGTTGTTCAACTCGTTCTTTGCACTTAGCTACTTTCAACTTATTCCATAATAACCTATCTTGTCATTGTCATGGTAATCGAAAGAAATAAAGACCAAATCATCATCAAGATTTCTGATTCAATCAAGGATCGAGATCTGAAGGCATTAACTGATTATGTCAGTTATATTGAGGCTATAGCTAATTCACATGCTACACAGGATCAGATTGATGATATCGCCAAGGAAGTTAACAGCTCTTGGTGGAAAGCTAATAAAGACGGTCTCCTCGCTTCATGACTACCGTTGTAGACACTAATATTGTTTTTAGTGCTTTGCTCAATACTGACAGTCTTATTGCCAGTATACTCTTTAATCCTACCACTACAGGTTTTTTCTATTCATTGGATTTCCTTAAGCATGAGATCAATAATCGAGAGGAAAAGCTCGTCAGGTATTCTCAACTATCCACCGACCGATTGAGAGCTTCCAGAGCACTTATCTATCAACGTATAATGTTCGTGTCTCCTGATGAAATTGATGCAGCTATCTGGCAACAAGCCTATCAACTATGTCATGACGTCGATGAGAATGACACTCCTTTTGTTGCTCTGACATTACATCTTAATGGAGAGCTATGGACGGGTGATCGCAAGCTTTCCAATGGCTTACGTCAAAATGGATTCTCACAGATTATTAGCACAGCTGAAGTCAATAAGCTTATCACAGAATTGTAGTTTGGTTATTTGTGGCTAGGCTCTTAATCTGTCCTAAAATTTAAGTTCTACTGGCCACTACTTGCATGTTTCACGAATATATTCTACAATTGTAGAATTAAATGACAAATCACGAATATGGCAGATAAACTATCATCAACAGAAGAGCAGCTCATGGAGATCATATGGACGCACGAACAGATATTCATGAAGGAAATATTACAAGCCTATGATGACCCTAAGCCTGCTGCTAGTACTATAGCCACACTATTGAAGCGGATGAAAAATAAAGGATATATAGATTTTGAGCTATTTGGTAATTCTCGGCGCTATCATCCATTGGTTCCTAAGCGAACGTACTTCAAGGATAAGATGAAGGAACTGGTCAATAATTTCTTTGGAGGTAGTAATGCCGCTTTTGCGTCATTCTTCGCAGAGGAGAGTAGTATGAATCAAGATGAACTACAAGAACTAAAGGAACTTATAGAATCTAAAATCAAAGAGTCATGATGATCATCCTTAAAGCTATCGTCATACAGGCAACCTTCTTGGCGGTATATCATACCTTATTGAAGTGCCATAAGAGCTTTACTTTCAATCGATTTTTTCTGTTGTTCGGACTACTGTCTTTACTGAGCTTTTCGTGGATTGAGATTGTGATACCGCATTATGTGACAGTTCAGCATTCAGAATTATTGGCTCCATTGGATCATGAGCTCACGGCTATTCTTTCGCAACCTTCATACAATTATGAGCACCTAATTCTCCTTATACTTCTGGGCTGTAGTGTACTGATATTTTGTACGAGATCGAGGCAGTTGTTCAGTTTAGCTACTGATCGTCTTGGCTAC
Source organism: uncultured Saprospiraceae bacterium (assembly GCA_964489125.1). Lineage (GTDB taxonomy): Bacteria > Bacteroidota > Bacteroidia > Chitinophagales > Saprospiraceae > GYS-P2D. The sequence goes on along the minus strand of CAZAXY010000295.1, from coordinate 322 downwards.
TCCAGTAAAGGTTATGAGGTAAGAGAATTGCCTGCTTTACGAAGTCCGTTTTCTTTTTGGCCTCGGATATACATGACATCTCAGGATTTTCATAATCCTGAGTGTGCGTTGATCATACGGCATGAAGAAATTCATCTGAGTAGGCTACACACTCTTGATATCCTTATCGGAGAGGTGATTGCTGCACTGTTATGGTTCTCTCCATTGTCCTGGCTATACCTGAGGGCTATTAAGAATAATCACGAATACGAGGTTGATCAGCATTTTGCAGGAGATGCTGCCGAGCTATCTGAATACCTACAGCTACTTTATAAGTCATGGT
>CAZAXY010000294.1:0-2218 GCA_964489125.1 uncultured Saprospiraceae bacterium | reverse complement strand
CAATCTCTCCGAGATAACATGGATGAGTTTTTAGCAGAGAATAATACCTTTAAGTACGAACTAGCGCATCGTGATTTCGACATGACAGCTCTAATTGCTATAGATCCGAGTTATAAACTTGGAGCATTTCAGGTCTATAATGCCTCATTTAATTGGAAGGATAGTCAGTTAGATACAATGAAGGCCCGGCCTTTAATTCCATTGACATACTCATTAGGACTAATGCCGTCATTGAGCTTTAAGTCAAAATTTTATTCTCGCCGTCATGCTAAGAAAAAGTTTAAAATACTGAATGTGGAACCCTGCGATTCAACTGGTTCAATCATCTATCAGGTGAAGTATAAAAAAGACTTCGTTAGGTTTGAAATTGATGAATATCATCAGATTGTTGATATACAGACCTTCTATGATGCTGACTTGACAGAGCTTTATACTCATCTTACATTTGAAAATGAAATTCCAACATCTATTAAGGAATTCGGACATGCAGAAGCTAAATACAATTGGGAATTAAAGCCAATACCCAATCTATCCTTTATTTACTCATCTAACAAATACAGCGGAACGAGAGCTCTCAAAGACCTAAAATTTGAGCGGTTGATCGTGATTGATTGAGTTGTTGAGTTATCTCTCCGCAGTCCTAAATCGATAGTTCGACGTACACTGACGTTTTACTTGAGCTTTCGGCACAAGCAATCTTGGTAGCCATCCAATAGTAGGCTTCACTTCGTAACGATCATACCTTGATTTACATCTACAACTTCCTCAGCTCCTTCTTTAAGATCTTACCAGTCGCACTCATCGGCAATGCATCTATGAATTCTACAACTCTCGGATACTTATAAGCTGCCAGCTTAGACTTGGTATATGCCATTAGCTCTTCTTCTGAAATAGAGCTGCCTGGCTCTTTGACCACATAGGCTTTAATCTCTTCACCCATCTTTTCATCGGGGATGCCGATTACAGCTACTAAGGAGACAGCGTCATGTTTGATCATGACTTCTTCGACTTCTCGAGGATACACATTCAGCCCTCCTCGTATGATCATATCCTTAGTTCGATCCACGATAAAGTAAAAACCATCCTCATCCTTAATAGCGACATCGCCTGAATGGAGCCATCCACCTTTGAGCGTCTTCGCATTAGCTTCTGGTTTTTTATAGTATCCCTTCATTACGTTATGACCTCGGTATAGCAGTTCGCCTTTTTCTCCAACAGGCACTTCATTGCCTTCTTCATCAACCAGTTTAACTTCAACACCCCAAACCTCTGTTCCGATAGAGCCTGGCTTTGTTCCCACCAAGGGCTGATTAAAAGTAACCACTGGTGACCCCTCTGACATACCATATCCCTCTAAGACACTTACCTTGAATCTGGCCTCAAAATCGTGCAGCACCTGTACTGGTAGGGCTGCGCCTCCTGCTGCACACAATCTCAAGTTGCTTGATATCTTATCATAGTCAAACTTATCTTCTTTATAGTTGAGTAGCCCCCAGTACATAGTTGGAACTCCTGCGAATATGGTGACCTCGTGTTTTTGCAGTAACCCAAAGACAGTCTCCGCATCAAACCTAGGCAGCAATACGGCATGGGTTCCCTTATAAATCCCTGCATTCATCAGACAGGTCATTGCGAATATGTGGAACAAGGGAAGCACGATGAGTGTAGTATCCTGGTCATTAAGGTTAAATAAATCGGTACATAGGACTGTATTACAGAATAGATTAGAATGCGTTAACTCTGCGCCCTTAGGTCTCCCAGTAGTCCCAGATGTATAGATGATTACTGCTGTATCATCGGCACCAGTCTGGACCATGTCAAATGTCGGAGCCTGACCAGCCATAAGGCTACCTAATGTCTTAGTACCATCAATCGGCGACGGCGATGCTGGGTTAGCTGTAATGACGAAGAAGTGTTCGCATCCACTGACTTTGTTAAAGCCCTGATGACCCATCTGTGCCATGGGCAGCTCAGGCGTACCTTCAAAGCAGAAGTATGCCTTGGACTCGCTATCCTTGAGGTGATATTCGATTTCATCTTCTTTTAATAGCACACTGAGTGGAACCACAGTCGCTCCAGCTTTCAGAATGCCAAAATAGATCATTGGGAAGTAGGGTAGGTTGAGACAACTCAAGGCCACTTTATCTCCAGGTACAATGCCTTGGGCTTTCAATCCATTCGCTATTTGATTCGCCGCACCATTGATTTGGGCATAATT
>CAZAXY010000293.1:0-2254 GCA_964489125.1 uncultured Saprospiraceae bacterium | reverse complement strand
GGAGATATTGACGGATCATCCTAATTCAGTAACATCCTTATTGCTCAAGTCTAATATCCCATTCGAATTTCCCGAATTAACTGGAAAACCAGAGGAGCTTGAGCTGAAGAAATACAGATACTATAAGGATCGCTACTTTGATCAGGTAGATATGTCACACCCGGCTGTATTGCGTACGCCAGTATTAGATCAACGGATCAGTTACTATATCGATAATCTTACACCAAGTGCACCAGATTCTATCATTGCATCACTCGATGTTATTCTGGGATTATTAGAAGATAATGAAGACGCGTTTCAATATTACCTAAGCAACTTCTTGAATGACTATGGCAACTCTAAGTTTATAGGTATGGACGCTGTTTATGTACACCTGGCCTTAGAGTATTATGACAAAGGGAAAGCCCACTGGGTAGAAGAAGAAAATCTAAAAGAAATCGTAGGCAATGCCAAGAAGCTTAAACCGACACTCATAGGTAGACCTGCTCCAGACTTTACTGTGAAGAGTAAGGATGGTACGGAGTATACGTTGGATAGTTTCAATAAAGATTTTACGATCCTTATGTTTTGGAAGCCTGATTGTAGTCACTGTACTAAGGCTATGCCTCATATTATCGAGTTCGCAGAGAAATATAAGAACGAGTCAGTAGACTTGCTAACCATATGCACTAAGACGGGTAAGGACTATGGCAAATGCTGGGAAGGGGTTGAAGAAAAAAATATGCTGGATCTACTGAATACGGGTGATGAATATCACCGCAGCAGAATATTCTCTAAATATTATGTCAACTCTACACCCGCTATCTATATCATTGATAAGGATAAAAAGATTAAACTTAAGAAAGTCCCTGCTGAAAACCTAGATGCTGTAATGCAGCAGCTCATGGAGATCGATGCGGCGGAGGGGAGCGACGTGCATTAATGCACATGTGCCTCAGTGTTGAGGTGCATCGGTTTAATTAGTTGAGAGAATATTGCTGATAAAGTAAGTTTTCGTGATTTGCGACTTTCTACGATGTCTTGATTTGAGTGGTCCAATTATGTTTTAACATACATACTATCCTTGCCACGCCAAGCATAATTCGATGTTCGACTGTTTCTGACCTCGAACTAATCTAAATGCTGGATCGGAGCAATATTAATCTGAAATTGTAAACTGCAGATAACGCGAAAGTCATGGTGATAGTTGGTTTTAGACTTGTGCTTTTGTAGCGATAATGAGTTCCGCTTATACAACCTACAGACAAAGTAACCACTCTTTTTTCATCTTGACCGCAGGGAAAGATCTTCATACATACTACGCAGATTCCAAGCCCGTCCCAAAGACCAAACAATTCACACGATGTCTCAAGTGGCTCATTTCTTAACTTAGTATATTCATGTAACTCGAGGCCAAAGTCATGCGAACAACGAGAAAAAGAAAGACTAAATGAACATAATGAAAGCCGTTTCAAGTTATTTAGTTCTCTTTTTCCTTCTGAGTTGCCAACAAAACAAATACGTTTCAGCTGAACGAGGCACTTCGTTTATTCTAATAAATGAGAAGAGTATAAAATCTTTTCAATCATTACCTCCGAAGCAAATAGAACATTATAAGAATGCATTTAACAAAATCATAGTTGCGAGGGACATAATGTCGAGAAGACCCAAATTATTTCATGAGGCGATTCAAGATTGTAAGGAAGTCCGAGTTATCGACATCACTGATTATACTGAATGGGGAGAAGTAATTAGTTACATTTTATTTGACGATGAACTAGTTAAATTCAAATTTGACTTGCCTAAATCAGAGTTTGCGAAGTTCTCGAACTGTGAAATCGCTGAACATGAGTTTGATTCCGAACATTTCTTCGTGATGAAATCAATAATACAAGGAAAAGAAAAAATTGTCATAGACTTTGATCAAACTATGTCATTCAGGAGTCTGATTGAATGAAGAATGCTCATTCACCGCCGCCTGAAAGCTTGGCTCAGTATATCATACAGAAGACCCAAAATACCTCCAATACCTCCAAATATTAAGGGCATTCCGATTAATGCACCAAAACTCAGTATTGTGCCATAGCCCAGTCCAGTTGTACCCATATCATCCGTATCAAGATACTTAAGTGATACCATGGAATCAATAATAAGGCCACCAAATGAATATAAGACGCCAAGCCCCAAGCCTATGTAAAGCCCATAGTATCCCAACTTGCGAGCGTAGTGAAGGATTTTGGAAGAAGCAGGAGCGTTCATATCAAATAGTCAACCG
>CAZAXY010000292.1:0-2263 GCA_964489125.1 uncultured Saprospiraceae bacterium | reverse complement strand
TGTTCTTAGCGCCACGACGATTATAATCTGTGCAGATGATCATCTTAGCCGAAGCGTCATTGACACGATCTGCCAGGGCTTGCGCAGAAAAACCTGCAAACACCACCGAATGAACGGCGCCAATACGCGCACAAGCCATAATCCCTATCGCTAACTCAGGCACCATTGGCATATAGAATATCACTCGATCACCTTTCGTAATACCCATGGACTTAAGGCCATTGGCACAGCGGCATACGGCTGCGTGAAGATCCTCATAGGTGTATGATCGCGCTTCACCATCTATCTCATTAGGCTCCCACAGGATAGCCGTTTGATCACCTCGCTCTGCCAGATGCCTGTCCAGACAATTATAGGTAATATTGGTCTTGCCTCCAATAAACCACTTGACATCAGGATCTCGGAAGTTCCACTGGCATACATCCTGGTATGGCTCAAACCAAGTGAAAGTCTTGGCCTCCCTATCCCAGAATTCAGAAGGATTATCAACACTATGTTGATACATTTCCTTGTAATGCTCGAGTGAGGTGATCTGTGTAGTCATAGTAGATAGTTTATAGAGAGGAAAAATAGGAAAAAGGATGAAATTCACTCTAATAAAATGAAATCGTAGACATCTTCGCTATCGATTATTAAGCTATCAATCTCAATAAGCAGAGGCGTTATCACTATAACTATCGTCTGCGGATGAGATCCGCAGATATACAGAAATCGGAATTTTCCTCTATGACTTAGAAGAAAAACGGATAAAATTAAAAATAGAATGAGCGAGGAAAACTGCGTGTAGTTACACGAAATCTTTGTCGCTATACTGGCGCTGGGATTGAGTAGACTCTTGATATTCAGGATTGCCGTTACTCTCTTGAGAATGATCCATGTAAGAAGTCTCCTCTTTCTGTATTGCTTGTTTCTTTTGGAACTTCTTGTACATACGGAAAAGCATCGGACCAAACATCATCAACAAGCGCATAATCATCCTCATGGTAAGTCATTTTATCTTTAGACGTTATCTTCATATCGGAGACACATTGGATTTAGGGTTACCCTGAATTAAAATAGGATTTCATAGATGCAGTCATAGGACAACTTCTGGTGATGCGCTCTATCCTTTTACCGCAAATTCAGCTGCCAAGAGACACCAAACCGATCTACCACAAACCCAAACTTTTGACTGAATCCATAATTGTTTAATGGCATCATGACCTGACCCTTGTCCGAGAGTTGTGCAAATAGATTTTCAAGTTGAACTTCATCGTTACATTCCACATAATTTGACACCGCTGGTGTGAAATCCCATTCATGTATCGGTGGGCTATCGCTACACATAAATAGCTGATCATTCAGCCTGAAAGTGGCGAGCATAATTGTTCCTTCTTTTCCTGGAGCGCCCGCTTCCCAACGCTTTACATTAATAATGCTGGAGTTGTCAAATAGCGACAGATAAAAGTTCATGGCCTCTTCAGCATCCCCTTTTTGAAAGGTCAAGAAGGTCGCGATTTGTCCAGTGATATCACTTTGCTGCTTCGATTGTAGCTTCTTGAGGCTGTCCAATTCAGCCTGTAATTCCTCAATTTGAGCATCGTTCTTATTAACCTCTGCACAACTGATCATCAGTACGGCGAGAAATAGTATTGTTGTTGTTCTTTTCATATCACTTGTTATCATTCTTTATAAATAATCTGCATGTCAGGCAGTTCTGAAAAATAGTAATGTACCCAGATATAAATATGATTAAATGCGGCGACAAGGATAGCTGCTTCCGACATCAACAAGAGCCCGGGAATCCAGAGGGCCATAAATCCAAATACATACATCGCATTGGAGGAGTACTTGAACATGACTTGTTTAACAAATGGCGTATTCTTTAATTTACCAGCACATAGAATTGATGAACCATTAAAGAAAGAATCGCAAGTATCATCCAAGTAGCGGTACTGACTCCTCCCAATTCTCTAAAAAGCAGACTATCATCTTTATTCACAAGAAGAATAATACTCACTAATAGAGTCAACAATGAGAGAAGGTGCCAAAATTGATATTGTAGTACTGTCATCTTGATTAATTGGCAGGTGACAAGTTGTTCATTTATAGTGTCTTGTAACGGATCCGTGAGGGAATAGCCTCTGCAATTCCATCAGCATTAGCGTTTTCATTAAGTGACTTTAAAACACTCAATTCCTCATCAATATTCATAGGCAATTTAGGTCCGAGTTAACTACAATTAACATTTCTCAATTGTGCCTCAATCTTAATGACAAAGTAA
>CAZAXY010000291.1:0-2297 GCA_964489125.1 uncultured Saprospiraceae bacterium | reverse complement strand
CATGGCTGAAGTACGCTTTGGCGGTGCCGGTCCTTTTTGTCCTGACGATGGTGTTTGCTAATCGGACAAATAGTTCTATAGAATCTCCAATGTACTCCATAAGTGATAATGATGATTGTGAGGTCTACATCCAACAGTCTACAACGGAGTTTGATAAAGAAGCCTTGTGGGCTAAAATGTCTGAAGTATTAAAAGCTAATCCAGGAAACAAGGAGGCTATTGCTGAAGGATTGGAAATAATAGCCAAAGACTATTTTAAGAAGTATCCAGATGATCAAAGTGAGATTATGATCGCTGTTATAAGCTGGGGATATGAAGAAGGATATAGTATAAGGCCAACTTCTCAAACGAGAACTAAGGACGGAGCAGTATTCCACACGTATTCATTTAATGATCTCAAGTCCTTAAAATTTGTTGTTCAAAAACGCAATGAGCACTCATTGCAGAGACTCAAGGGAGATGAAGATCATAGCGTAATAACCAAAAAGAATATAAAGGAGCTTCTTGATATTCTGTACACCAGAAAATTTGATCACCCTGAAGCCTTGGCAGACTTTATCAATTTCAGCTATAACCACAGATCGAATCCATCTAAGATTGAGATTCTTATTCAGAGGTATAAAGAAGTATTAACTGAGGAGAAATTAGACGTTTATGATGACTTCGAAAAAGTCCAAGTTTCTGTAGGAACTATTCTTCCAAAAGAATTACTATCAATCAAAGACATTGATCTTGACGATCCGTCTTTGCCCGTGATCTGGACACAAGAGGGCATCCTTTCACAATCAATCAATGAATTTATCGACGTCTCAAAACCCATTGATGCCATCTATTATCTAACCCCAGCTGAAGCTGTCAAAATATTTGGGGAGAAGGGTAGTAAAGGTTTCTATGCCTTAATGGGATATGAGCGACCACTTTCGCATCCACAGAAACAACGAGAACTGCTGGAATTTGAGATGGACAATTACTTTAGTACGCTGTCCAACCAAGTTAATGAGCGAGACTGGGCAGAACGACTAAAGAAAATCCACAAGAAGATGCAACAGCGCTATCCAAAGGTTAGTGATTGGGTGACTCCATTCACTACCAAGGCACATAAGTATAACATCAATCTGGTCATCAAGAATAAGGAGATTATTGCGGCGTATCGTGATGGTGTTGAGCGGATAGATGAAACCGTAAAAGACGAAGACATCAAACTTCTACTTGAGTATAAGAACAAAACTCATGATGATTCTGATCTTACGCTCATTCAGAATTTCTACAAGCAGGGTAATAGACAAACACCTTTAGTTGTTATCGGTGATCAGAAAGCAGACATGCCTCAACTGTTAGCTCTCGGTATGGGTGAGATTAAATCAATTTCGATCATGACTGCGGTTGTAGGGATAAAGCATCATGGTGAAGAAGGGAAACATGGCGTAATTGAGATCAATTCTACAGCTCGCCCTTCTTTTAACAACTTAGAAGTACGTGAACACGCTATAATCACGCCGCAACCTGATGATGACGAGCCAAAGAAGAAAGAAGACGTATCAGAGCGTCAGAAATGGTTTAGATCTATGTTCATTAATGGGTCCTATCCAATTAGTGAGCATAATAGCTATATATATATAGGAACTCCATTTGGCAAGGATTATCTCAAAGTGTCTGCCAATGGAGAAACACTCCAAGAAGGAATAGATTATACAGTAAATGAAGAGAAAGGATTCCTTACAGTACTAAATAAAGATCTCATAAAAGCAGCCATACCAGTTAAAGTAGAGTTCAAAGATCCTCCTCATTTACTCAACCCTACAATGGCACTTTATCCAGGATGTGATGATGCCGAATGTAGCAAAACCTCCTTATTAGAATATCTCTACAAAAACATCAAATATCCTAAATCATTGAGAACTAATCTTGTTCAGGGAACCAATTATGTCGGCATACATATAGATGAAGATGGAATCCTTGGAGAAGGTTTTACCATATATGAAAGCAGTGGGATCGACGCTAATGCTGAATTTATGTCAGTGTTCGACGGATTAAAAGAAAAAGGTCGATGGACTCCAAGAATGGTGAATGGAAGATCTACAAGTACAGCGATTATTATTCCTATAACCTTCCGATTACAGGATGAACACAGAGCTCTTATTGACTATAAAAAATCAACTTTCGATGTCCCTGATCGCTACGATGTCATCTTCGATGAAATTGTGGTAACTGGTTTTGCCAAATCATCTAAAAACTAAACCCAATGCTACAATACATCCTCGAAGTCACCTTATGCTGGGCACTATTTTACCTGATCT
>CAZAXY010000290.1:0-2303 GCA_964489125.1 uncultured Saprospiraceae bacterium | reverse complement strand
TCTGAGATCTCTTCAGTATTCGTGCTCAGATCTCTAGTCCCATCACCCATAAATATGCCCCAATCTGCATCCTCAGTAAAAATAAATACATCTCCTGAGGCAGTAATCTTATCCGCTTCAACATCAGTGATCGCTAAGATTAGCTCTCCATTATTCACCACATTGAAGATCAGTTCATCATCCTGCAATGAGTAATTTGGAAAACCAAACACATTGTTTTCAAATATGCTGGTCACATCTCCTGTCTCCCTATTCAGTGCCAAGACATTGAATGTTGTTTCGTCGGTTATTGGGTCTATTTCTCTAAAGTCGAAGGCAATGATATTGGGGCTATTCTTGGCAAAAGTAGGATTGCCAATGCTTACTTCCTGAGGAAGACCTGTGAATAACTTAAAGATATTCCCATCACCAAATTGTTGAGCATCATTATCGAATATGTTGATGATCCCGATGTCCCAATAACTCAATTCACCAAATATTCCGTCCAACACATTGAACGCATCATAGATCAGATTCTCACCTGTGAAATCAAACTCCATGACATCGGCATACTGTACGCCTGTCGTAGAGGAGTTATCTTCTGAAAAAGTCGGATTGAACAGTTCATATTCCTGTGATCTCTGGCCGGGCAAATCGAATATGATAATTCGGTTTTCAAACTCTCCAGCAGACAAGTCTCCAGTGACCGCTGCTATCTTAGTAGCATCCTTAGAGATCACGGCATTCCGCCACACGGGATTCTCACTCACTAAAAATTCGTCAACAATTTCTCCTGTAGTCCAATCTATTTCAACCGCTTGTATCTGCCGGCTGTCATTGACGAATATGACGAACTGCCCATTGTCTGTAGCACTCGGTCGACTGATGTGAGAAGTAGTACTAATAGCTCCTAACAAATCTGAATTCTCACCTAAGCTTACATTGATTTGATCTAGTCCCTCGCTAGACCATACCACATATTCATTACCCGGGTTAGCCGCTAAGTCTTCTACTTCTGCGGTAGCTTGATTAGCCGTTATTCCTACAGCATCAAAGGCATTCTCTGCCGCAGTGGCAACCGCAGTACCAAAATCCTGTTGGGCAACTTGTACAATTGCCAACCTCATATCCGAGAAGTTAGAGCCCGACCTCAAAAAAGATGTTAAGGCTCTATACCAAATCTGTTCTGCTATCTCTGCACGCTCGCCATTGCCTGTACCAAATGACTCATCGGTAACAAAATTGAAAAAGGCCTTATTGGGAATACCGCTATTGATATGTACACCGCCATTATCGTCAGAACCAAAGAACTGATCGCTTACATTGTCAGGTTGATAACCAGGGTCCCCTAATCTTGTTCCTCCATTATTAGGATTGCCCATATCTCGCAGTGAGCCCGTCGGAAAAATTGATGGATTAGTGATATCCTCCCCTATTCTAAAGTCTTCTCGTTCGATTAATGTTCCGAACACATCCGCATAGTGCTCATTAAGAGCTCCAGATTCATTTTGATAGACTAGATTAGCGGTAGTCTGGATAACTCCGTGAGCCATCTCATGACCAGCTACATCGAGCGCTCTTGCCAATGGAGAGTTGAAAGCCTGATCGCCATTACCATAAAATATGAACTCCCCGTTCCAATAAGCATTGTCCATTCTGGAACCGTCATCCTCTGTGACATTGATGAATGAAATAATATTCGTTCCGTTACCAGTTATAGATTGCCTGCCAAACACATTTCTAAAATACTCATAAGCCTGCCCTGCGTTGTAATGAGCAGACACGGCTACGGGGTCATCCCAGTTGTTCTGTGTATTGGATGAGCTTACCTCGTAGTCGAAGTTTCTATTCTCTGGACTGGTATTTCCTGCATCAAGGGTTAAGATAACTCCATTAAGCAATTGATCGGTATTGTCACATGTCGTCTCGATACCACTAAACATATCTCTGGAGGCATCTACCATGAAAAAACCCGAACCACATTCATATGTATTGATGCTCCGCTGCTCACCAAATAAATCACCTGAGACACTCGTCGCTCTTCCTATGAAAGCCTCAGAGTTATTAGTAGGATTTACGTTTTTACCATTTTCACTATGATGATCATGTCCATGAATATTACAAAGTGTATCAAACTCCTTGATCAACGCTCCATTCTGCGCATCGAACAACATCGTTTTCTTACTCCCGAGACTGGGATAGATGTCTACGTGATAGATTAATGTACTCTTCCCTTCGGCATAATATATATTCAATTTGGATTCAATCTGCTCATGAGTCATCAAGCCCTCGATTGATTGTGGAAAAGGAATATAATTAGTCGT
>CAZAXY010000289.1:0-2324 GCA_964489125.1 uncultured Saprospiraceae bacterium | reverse complement strand
TATGACTGGAGTCGTGAGCTATATACTTGTGATCCTAAATACTACAAATGGACGCAATGGATATTCACGGAGTTGTTTGACCATTATTATGATCTCGATGCTGATCAAGCTAAGCCAATTAATGAGCTCAGAGCACAGTTTGACAAAAGTGGAAATCGAGTTATCCAAGCTGCCCATAGCTGTGAAGAGATGTTTAGTGCGGATGAATGGATGGCCTATTCAAAGGTCGAACAAGAAAACATCTTGATGTGCTACCGACTCGCCTATCGCAAGGTAGGCTATGTCAATTGGTGCGAAGCATTGGGTACAGTACTAGCCAATGATCAAGTTAAGGATGGCTTATCCGAGCGTGGCGGTCATCCAGTTGTTCAGAAGGCTATGACACAATGGTATCTCCGCATCACCGCCTATGCGGATAGATTGTTGAGTGGATTGGAAAACATTGACTGGTCGCATTCACTGAAGACTATACAGCGCAATTGGATCGGTCGCTCTGAAGGATGTAGTGCATTCTTTGATATTAAAGGAAGTGCAGAACAGATAGAAATATTTACGACTCGTGCGGACACGATCTTTGGGGCGACATATATGGTATTGGCTCCAGAGCATGACCTGGTTAATCAGGTTACTACTCCAGGTCAACGTCAGGAGATCGATGATTATGTCGCCTATGTCAAAGCTAAGAGTGAAGTAGAACGGATGTCGGAAAAAACCGTTACAGGAGCCTTTACAGGTGCATATGCCATCAACCCTCTCAATGGCAAGGAAGTACCGATCTGGATAGGCGAATATGTCCTAAAAGACTATGGCACTGGTGCTATTATGGCAGTCCCGAGCGATGACGATAGAGATAAAGCTTTTGCCGAAAAATTCGGCTTAGAAATTATTGATGTCGTGGATAAGAGTAAGCATCCTGGTGCTTCGCTCAAAGACAAAATCGGCGTACTCATCAATAGTGATTTTCTCAATGGCATGGAAGTAAAAGACGCTATCCAGGCTGCCCATCAAAAAATCGAAGAGATGGGAAGAGGCAAGGCAGTTGCGAACTACAAGTTACGAGATGCCAACTTTAGCAGGCAGCGCTATTGGGGTGAGCCATTCCCTATACTATATGATGAGGATAATATCGCAATTCCAGTTGTATTGGACAAACTGCCCGTAGAGTTGCCAGACACCAGCGATTTCAAGCCTGGTAAGGGAGGCCAGTCTCCTTTGGCCCGAATCAAGGAATGGACGGAACCCTCTGATCAAGTCACCAGAGAGACTGATACAATGCCCGCTGTGGCAGGATCGTCCTGGTATTTTCTCCGATATATGGACCCACATAATGATGAGGCCTTCGCATCTCAAGAGTCCATCAAGTACTGGCAGTCCGTAGATCTTTATATCGGCGGGTCTGAGCATGCAGTAGCCCACTTGATGTACGCACGATTTTGGCACAAGTTCCTCTATGACAAGGGATTAGTCCCGACCGATGAGCCATTTAAAAAATTGATTAATCAAGGAATGATTCAAGGAGTGATTGAGCACATCTTGATGAAGAAGGATGAAGACAAGACTATATTTTACTGTGCCAATCTGAACTTAGAAGATGACATAGATCAATATACCAAGCTGTATGTCCATATAGATTTTGTCTCAGACTATGAGGCGAGCACGGATACGTACTTAGATCTTGATGGATTGAAGAAATATTTCAACTGGAGGAACTTTGAATCAGCAGAAGTACATCACTCTACTGGAGTATTAAAGTTGCTAAAAGATGGTGATCAGGTAATTGTTGAAGATGCCCCTGATGTTCTCAAGCTATGCACAGTCTCAGAAGTTGGAAAGATGTCCAAGTCAAGATATAATGTGATCAATCCAGATGAAGTAACCGCTAAATATGGAACAGATTGCTTCAGAATCTACGAAATGTTTCTTGGACCTATAGAACAATCTAAACCTTGGGATATTCAGGGTATTGACGGAGTCAGCAAATTTCTAAAGAAATTTACCGGACTTTACTATAGTGATGAGAAGCTCACCGTATCTGATGATAAGCCTACTCCTGAAGAACTAAAAATCTTTCACACTTGTATTAAAAAGGTCAATGCTGACATTGCCAACTTCTCATTTAACACGGCGGTGAGTAGCATGATGGTCTGTGTCAATGAACTGAGAAAGCTCCAGTGTAATAAGCGTGAGATTTTAGATCAATTCACCAGATTGATAGCGCCATTCGCCCCATTCCTAAGCGAAGAACTCTGGTCTCATTTGGGTCATACAACTTCAGTCCATCTAGATACATTTCCTACTCATAATGAGCAGTATTTAGTAGAAGA
>CAZAXY010000288.1:0-2347 GCA_964489125.1 uncultured Saprospiraceae bacterium | reverse complement strand
GTCATGTAACCTCGGCACTGGAATCATCGACTACCCTACTATCTTGAAGAAAGCTACAGATCGAGGGATGAAGTATTTCTTTATGGAGCAGGAGCGCTATGATAATACGACGCCAATGGAATGTGCCCAAGTAGGTGCCACTTATCTTAAAGAGTTAGTCTTTGCCTAAGACATCAATAAAATACATAGATTGAATCGATTATGTCCGTTGATCTCAACGGACATTTTTTTATTTACTTTATGAGGAAATGACGAGTTCAGAGTTTAAGAAAGAAGCTTATAAGATGGTTGATCTTATGGTTGAGTATATGGAAACCATCGAGTCTTATCCCGTCAAATCTAGTGTCAAACCAAAAGAAGTATACAATCAGCTACCATCCGATATGCCACAGGATGGAGAATCAATGGATCAGATCATAGCTGACTTTAGAGAGATCATCATGCCTGGTATAACCCATTGGCAGCATCCAAACTTCTACGCCTACTTTCAAGCCAATGCGAGCCCACCATCGATCTTAGCAGAGATGTTGACGGCTACCTTAGGAGTACAAGGAATGAAATGGGAGACCTCGCCTGCATCGACAGAACTTGAGGAAAAAATGATGTCCTGGCTAGCAAGGGCAATACATCTTCCCAACGATTGGAGCGGAGTCATTCAGTCTTCTGGATCAGACTCCACCTTATGTGCCTTATTAACAGCACGAGAACGCCAAACTAATTATGCAATTAATGAGAATGGTTTTAACGCTAATCAAAGCTATAGAGTCTATTGCTCTACAGAAACGCACTCTTCCGCAGAGAAAGCCGCAAAAATTGCAGGTATAGGCAGGCACAATGTTGTAAAGGTCGGCACGAATGATCAACTCGCTTTATCTCCTCAGCGACTTGAAGAACTCATTCATCAAGATCTTGCAGCAGGTCACATACCCTTATGCGTCGTGGCTACGCTGGGTACCACAAGCACTCTGGCCATGGACTCAACAGAGGCGATCGCTGCAATCACATCTAAGCACCATATATGGCTGCACATAGATGCCGCGTACTCAGGTTCTGCTCTGATCTTACCAGAATATCAAGATCTTATCACTGGTATTGAGAGGGCGGACAGTTTTGTATTCAATCCACATAAGTGGTTGTTCACGAACTTTGATTGTTCAGCATATTTTGTCAAAGATGCAGAAGCGTTGAAGAATACTTTTGCCATACTGCCAGAATATCTCAAAACCAGTTCGGACAGTGTTGTCAACAATCACTGCGACTGGGGTATTCCTCTTGGGCGACGATTTAGGTCTTTAAAATTGTGGTTTGTACTTAGGTACTATGGGATAACTGGTCTACAGAAGATACTCAGGAATCATATAGAAATGGCCAAGTGGGTAGAACTACAGGTCGATAATCATATGGATTTTGAACTCCTTATACCTCGTTCTATGAACTTAGTCTGTTTTAGATGGAATCCCTCAACAGTCAATGACGAATATCAGCTTGAACTATTAAATCAGCATCTACTAAACAAGGTTAATAAGTCAGGCAAATTATATATGACTCATACTCGAATTGATGGAAAACTTACATTGCGTATGTCTATAGGTCAACTCAATGTGACCTTGAATCATGTAGTAGATTCATGGCACACTATAGTGCGCAATTGTGATGCAATAACGATAGCATGATGCAGCTGCCCCATATGATTCTGACTGGAATGACTATCGTTAAGCGCTTTACTATGATGCTCTGGGCGATGGGCATAAAGCACACGAGATAGTAGATGGTAGGTCTGATATAACGGCTAGCCATATCCATGCTTAGCTACATAGAAAAGAGGGAGATCAATGGAATGCAAGTCACTGATATAGCAGAGCACAACAACCTGTCTGCACTGCAACTCTGAACTCGCGAATGGCAGAGGCCATGGAATCTCTACCCTTGAAATTTCTATTTCAATAAGCTTTCCTTACGGGCTGGGATACTCGCACAGCACGTACACCTAAGATTAAAAGCAGCAAGGAAAGTAGTATCAAACTCCACTCTCCTAATGTTGGCACTGACTCAGTTTCGATACCAAGTAAGGCAAGTTCCGATGTAATTGTAAAACATCCACCAACTGTCTTGAAAGAGCTGTCGCAGAACACGACAAACATACCCTCTTCATCAAACCGTGCGCTAGATGTCGATGGATCAATAAGGATTTCTTCTCTCCCGATCGACGCTGGATCAAAAGGGTCAGCACTCGATCGTAACAAATCCATACTCACCAAAACTGGTGCGTCGCATCCGTCTAATATAAAATTCACAGTACTACCTATCTCAAAGAACGTCTCGGTACAAGAGGCATAGACCGCATCCA
>CAZAXY010000287.1:0-2367 GCA_964489125.1 uncultured Saprospiraceae bacterium | reverse complement strand
CCAGACTCATAGGGTGCCGGTAACTGTGTAAAGTTCCCTTGCTTCAGCTCGATAGTATCTTGATATCCCAGTTCAGTTATGAGCTCCATGGTTTCATTGATTTGGACACCATTGATATCAGACCCATAGATATCGAGGGGCGCCTCTGAAGCCTCCGATTGAGCTTCTTTTTTTAGTTCCTCCCAAAGCGCCTTATCATAATCTTTCCAATTCATGAATGTGTAATGATCTCGTCCCAATCCGGGTGCAATGTTTTTCCCTATATGATAGGCTTCAATAAGTAAGGTGCCTGAACCACACATGGGATCATAGAATGGTTGATCTGCACTCCAGCCACTTGCTAGTACCATACCACTGGCTAATACTTCATTGAGCGGAGCAGTGCGGTTTTCCTGACGATAGCCTCGACGGTGTAGGGATCCTCCAGAGCTGTCAAGAGAGATAGTGAAGTCCTTGCCACTACAGTGTACATCGATTACATAATCAGGATTTTCCTGATCAATTGATGGACGTTGACCCTCATTTCTATCTCTGAACTGATCGCTGATCGCATCTTTTATCTTCAGTGAGATATATTTACTATGACGGTAGATATCCGAGAAAATCGAGCTGTTGATTACATAGGTTTGATCGAGATCTATTAAATCTGTCCACTCATATCTCCGTACTCGTTTATACAGGACTACCTCGTTATGAGCTCTGAACGAAAGTATTGGAACAAGGACCCTAAGGGCAAGACGAGATTTCAAGTTTATCGAATAGAGTAATCTCTGATCTCCCTCACAGAGGACTACCCGATTACCTACTTGTATGTCTTGAGCTCCGAGACTTTGTAACTCTTCAGCCAATAGTTGTTCTAGCCCAAAGAGCGTTTTAACGGTTATATTCACTTAGCCTATTCTAACTATCTCGCAACTGCCTTCTTAAGATCTTTCCGACATTTGATTTTGGTAATTCCTTAATGAACTCCACCTGCTTAGGCACTTTATATCCTGTTAGATTTTCTCGACAATGTTGGATTAGTTCATCCTTAGTAAGCGTGCTATCCTTTATTGTCACGAATACTTTTACCACCTCGCCGGACTTGTCATCTTTGATGCCGATTGCTGCTACTTCGTCGACCTTAGGATGTAGTGCAACGACATCTTCTATTTCATTAGGATATACATTGAATCCCGATACCAGGATCATATCTTTTTTACGATCCACAATTTTGAAGTAACCATCTGCTTCCATTACTGCAACGTCACCAGTATTCAGCCATCCATCAGCAGTTATAGTCTTTGCTGTCTCTTCAGGTTTATTATAGTAACCCTTCATAACCTGTGGGCCTTTTACTTGTAGTTCTCCAGGCTCTCCTTGAGGTAGCGGTTGACCATCGTCCCCTACTATTCTGACGTCAGTAGATGGCACAGGCACTCCAATAGTCCCTATACGGATTCCACCTTTAGGATTGGTTGTCACTACGGGAGATGCTTCTGTCATACCGTAGCCTTCTGCGATCTGTAGACCTGTTATCGCTTCGAAATCGTCTGCTACAGCCTTTTGAAGTGCAGTACCACCTGCATTAGCCACAGACATTGAACTAAAGTCCAAGGCCTTGAAATCAGGATTGTTATTCAATGCGTTGAATAAGGTATTGACACCAGTCATACCCGTAACTTTGTATCGCTTGTACTCCTTGATGATTGATGATAGATCACGAGGATTAGTAATCAATACCGACAATGCCCCTATACTCATCATCGCAAGGCAATTACAAGAGAATGCGAATATGTGATACAAAGGTAATGGACATAAGACTACATGATCTGAGCCGTCCCCATCGATGTATGGATCAAGGAATGCTTTGATCTGACTCATGTTAGCCACCAAGTTTTTGTTGGTCAGCATCGCTCCCTTGCTGACTCCGGTAGTTCCTCCAGTATATTGATGCACCACGACCGAATCAGGCGTATTCTGAAATTCTTGCAATTCAAATTTCTTTCCTTGTTTCAGCGCTTCGCTGAACGTTACGGTATTAGGCAAACTATACTTTGGCACCATTCGCTTGACGTGCTTGATAGCCATATCTACCATCTTACCTTTCAGGCCTCCTAATAACTCTCCTATACTCGTAGTTATGATGGTTTTAACCTGCGTCTTGCCAAGTATTGACTCGAGATTTGAGGCGAAATTCTCAGCAATTATCACTGCTTTAACTTGGCTGTCCGTAAACTGATGCTCCATCTCACGTGGCGTATACAGCGGATTCGTATTGACGATGATCATACCTGCCTTTAGGCACCCAAATAGAGCAATCGGGTATTGTAAGAGATTAGGCATCATAATAGCAACACGATCACCGACTTCCAGTCCTCGAGATAG
>CAZAXY010000286.1:0-2378 GCA_964489125.1 uncultured Saprospiraceae bacterium | reverse complement strand
AAGTTACCCAATTCAACTGGTTAGCCGTAGGAACAGAAAGAAGGGCCATCCCATATTGCTTTAATTTTTCCTCAATGACTCCCGATGAAACGGAGACGCTGTCGTATTCTCTGTCACAGGCAGACGGATCAGTCGTCAAGGTCGGTCAAGTAACTATTGGCGATACAGAATGCTTCACTGCCGAAGCAGATAGTGAGTTAACACTTCGAGTATTTTCTCCTTGTGACGTGCAAAGCCTAAGTCAAGTGATCCCGACACCTACAAGCGAATCCGATACAGAAATCATCGATTTAAGTAATGCGACAGACTTCATCCGGTTCAATGTAAACTTTGCTGTTTGTAATAACGGCGAGGTGCCTGCGAACACCCTAATCGCCTACAGTTCAGCCAGTAGGGATGTGGAGATCCCCTTGACCGAGGAGAATTTTGAAATCACCTTAGATCCATGTGATGGAGATGAGGAACTCTTAATAACAGCGACTAATGACAATGAGATCATAGCCTTATCAAAAATAAAGATTGATGATGATGAGCGAAACTATGATGTGACACTACAAAGCTGTGGTGAACCAAGTACATTGGTTTTAGATGATGTGTTTTTTACAGCAATAGGAGAACAACGACGGTCTGAAACATTGATCATAGGAGACGGTGATCAGGTAGATGAGATACTTATAGGATTTGAAGGGTTCACAACAGGATCATTCAGAGCCCAGTTGAGCAATCCAGACCTTTCGATTTCTTGCCTTGGAGAGGTAAACATATTGCAATATGGAGAAGTAGGTGAATTAATCGTTGGTACATATTGTTCTGATGACGAGGACATTGGACTTCCGTGCCAGTTTAGAGCAGGGAGTTTTATCGTAACAAGAAATGAATAAAGAAGAAACATACGAATAGCTATTTATAAAAGACATTGGAAGATCATAAAATAATCAAGGGTTGTAAAAAACGGGAGCCTCGCTACCAAAAGATGCTCTTGACGAAGTATGCTCCGATGCTTATGGCTGTAGCTATGCGCTACATGAAAAGAGAGGAACTGGCCAAAGATGTTTTACAGGATAGCTGGATAAAAATATTTAATGCGATAGATCGCTATGAAGACCATAAGAAATTGAAAGGTTGGCTAAAAACAATAGTAATTAATACAGCGCTGTCCGCGCTGAGAGGGAAACAAGCAACCATAATCCCTTTAGAATCATATCAAAGTATGAATGTGGAGAGTTCTGACCATATCGAAAGCGGATTGAACATGGAAGACCTCATGGACATCATTTATGACATACCATCACCTGCTAAAGAGGTATTTATGATGAATGTTATTGATGGCCTGAGCCATAAAGAGATCGGCAAACACATGGGTATCAGTGACAGTACCAGCAGAGTGCATCTTACTAATGCTCGCAAATACTTGAGAAAGGTATTTGCTGAATCTAAAGAACTTAAAGCATGGATTGGAGAAATATAGATAAACGCCTGTCCCAACATCATGATGGAGAACGTTATCCGGTCGATACGGAAGCGCTTTGGGATGCTATAGAACCACATATCCCCACGAAAGCACCTAATAGGAGGTTGCCTATTTTCTTACTAATCCCTGCCGTATTGGTGTTATTAGGAGGAGCCTATTTTTTAGGATATACTAATGCAACTCATAATCAGAAAGCAAACGTTGTTCAAAAGGACGGCACTATGGGCAGCGCCCCTGCATTACTGTTTAAAGATGCACAAGGCACAAGCAATAGCTCTATAGATATAACCCAAAGCAAAACTGATGAAGCTAAAACAAGAGATATCACTACCGCTGTAGAAAAGTATGAATCTGCCAATGCACGATCCAATTATCAACAATCAAATATTCAAAAAGCAGAGGTTATAACTACTGCGATTATCCCGAACCAGCATTATCAACCGCAAACTAATCTTGCTGATTTATCTGCGACTGATAATTTCATTTTGAATCGCACTTATAGTGGTGCTGGGCGCAGTAGTATAGGACTTTCTTACAATTCACCTGTGCTTGCAGGCCAACCAGCTGATCTTGACTCAAAAAATCGTCAAGAACAAATTGAGGTTACAGAAAGCGCTGCGGTAGAGATCTTCAATCTTTCAAAACTGTACCGTGCAATTGATCCTCTATATGTTGAACTGGGATTGCTCCCAGATGCTCCAGAACCTGTCTTTAGAAAATCTCATTATTACAGACCACGCAGTAACTCCCAATTTTATGTTGAGCTTACTGGAGGAGTGTCTGGAGTGACTTCTGGATTAGCATTAGCGGGACCAGATTTCCAATCAAATGCCCCGGGCATGAATAACATTGGTGAAATAGCTAGTGAATTAAATAGAAGACGAGCGGCAGAAAATAAATTATTCTC
>CAZAXY010000285.1:0-2382 GCA_964489125.1 uncultured Saprospiraceae bacterium | reverse complement strand
ATCTTTATTAGCAACGTTATACTTTAATTTTGGAGAGAAACGATATACCACTATAGAGACGAGTTAGTCCTTGAAGCGATAATTTAATCCAAGAGAATCGATACTGAAAAATTCGCATACCAGTATTCCATCATCCTGGCCACTGTACCGTAAAACTAAGTTCATATCGTATTGAATCACTTACGCCATGAAAGAAAGATGTCCCTAATATCCCGTTCTCTTCTTGTTCGGAGCGTTCTGTCATCCCATCTTGATCAAAATTTACCCAACCTGAAATCTCTCCTTTAGAAGAAAAAATCCGATTAATCTGATATCCTCCACAAAGAGAAAGTTTTTTGAATCGATGGCGCATATGATATCGGAATAGATGGCGCATTAATTCGTATAGTGAAGTCCATTCTCCTGAAGAAACCCCATTCAAAAGCGAAAAATGCATAGTACAAACCGGTTTGTATAGAGTTTCTCTTTTCTGTGAGCCACCAAAATCAATGTTTTGAATCGCATAAAATCCATCAAGAGACAGACTAAAATGCTCCGAAAAAAGCTGTGTAAAGGGAAAAAACGTAAAAGCACATAAGTTTAAACTGTGTCAACAACTCATCGAGACATACTACTATTGAGCCAAGATGGCTTTACAATCAGTCCAGTAGTCCAGAGAATAGACAACCACATCCTGAACTCATTGATTAGAGCCAAGCACAATAATACTATAGGAATCCATATACAGGTAATCTTCAATTCTATATGTTTCTCTATATGCTTTAATCAAGTCTTGAGAAATACATTTGATATTCAATAAAATCATACTTCTCATGAAAGTCTATTGGATACTTGCTCTCATATTATATACCCTCCAATTTGTAAGTGCACAAAAGCCCATTTATCAGCAGCAATTAAAATTAATACCTCAAGCTGAACAAGGAGATTACGGATCTGCAGTAGACATTGAAGGTGATTGGGTAATGGTAGGCGCCGAAGATGCGAGTGTCAATGGCCTAAGTTCGGGAACCGTTTATGTCTACGAGATAGATAGCGGCACCCCCATTTTTATAAAAAACATTGTGCCGTCAGATGCCAGCAATTCTAACCAGTTTGGCAATGCTATTTCTATAAAGAATTCTACAATGGTCGTTGGCGCTTGGGCAAGAGCAGGTCAATCCGGTGGCAATTCTATTTTTGAGGCAGGTAAGGCATATATATACGAGGAAGATCAGGGTGGGACGGACAATTGGGGCGAAGTTAAAGATCTTCAAGCGCCAGTTCCAGCAATTTCAGAGAACTTCGGATTCAGTGTGGATATCAGTGAAAATGTGATCGCCATTAGCGGTCACAGGAATAGTGACCAGGCTGAATCAGCTGGAAAAGTCTATTTGTACGGACGAAATATCGGAGGACAGGATAATTGGGGCTTTATAAAAGCAATTACTGAAGTGGACGCCGGCGAAAATCACCAATTCGGACGATGGGTAGAAGTGAGCGATGACCACTTAGCAGTAACTAGTAGTAATTTCAATAATCAGGGTAAAGTCCATATCTATTATAAAAATGAAGGAGGAAGTAACAACTGGGGTCATCAAAAGACAATTGCATCAGATGATCCTGCCAGTAATCGATTTTTCGGAGATGAAACATCACTTGATGGTGACGAATTGCTGATTGGCGGACTGCGAGAAATTAATACCAATTTTTCAAATACAGGAAGGGCTTTCTTACATCAGAAAGACGAAGGAGGAATTAATAATTGGGGCTTGGTTCAAATGTTTGAACCAACAGTTACAGAGTCGGATTTAGAATATGGGAATTCGGTAGACCTCAGTGGAGATGACATTGTCATCGGTGCAGAAGAAGAGTCCTCCACTACTGGAAATGACGCTGGAGCTGCATATATATATCATCGAAATCAAGGGGGAAGTGGCAATTGGGGATTGGTGAACAGAGTCTTCAGTTGTGATTCAGATGACGAAGATGAACTTGGCACCGCAGTTGCGATCAAAGGAGGACAAGCTATTATCGGAGCTGACGACGACTCGGAAGTCGTCAATAATGCAGGCGCTGCATACTTTTTTCAGCAGTCTACCAATCCCTTACACGTAAGTAATCTGCTGATCTCAACAACAAATGATTTACAATACCAAAGTGGTTTGCCGCTCACTTCTAATGCACAACTAAATATTGCTGGAGAGACTGCAAGATTCAAATCAAACACTTCAATTGAATTACAGAGTAATTTTTCTATAGGCGCGTCAGGGGCATTAGAATGTATAATTGATCAATGCAATTGAAGGATGGCAACAAGATAGATATTGGTAGATTCTTGTCCGATATCCATGCCTAATCAGTGACGATAGAATAAATTAAAACTTTGAGTAAGCTAACATAGAG
>CAZAXY010000284.1:0-2427 GCA_964489125.1 uncultured Saprospiraceae bacterium | reverse complement strand
CATTTCTCCATTCTGCATTGATCAGATGAAATAGTTGATAATCAAACTGGAGAATTTCATTCATGAATATTAAAGATACCCGTTGTTTGATGACCACAAATCCATCGCATAGATTTCTTTAGCTTTGCCAATCTTAAGAGTAACACATGACATTAATAAAGTCAATATCAGGAATGCGTGGCACCATCGGAGGCATGCCGGGAGACAATCTAACGCCAATAGATATTATCGGATTCACCTGCGCTTATGGTCACCTCATCAAAGGAGCTCAAAGCAGCGCCTCAGTCGTCGTAGGCCGGGATGGTAGAATAAGTGGTCCACATGTGCATGGATTAGTGGTTCATAGTTTGATTATGATGGGGATCAACGTCATCGACCTAAACATTTCTACAACACCAACTGTAGAGATGGCCGTAGTAGATCACAAGGCTCAAGGAGGGATCATCATTACTGCGAGCCATAACCCCAAGAACTGGAACGCCCTGAAGTTTCTTAATGCACGAGGCGAGTTCATCTCGAATGAACAGGGCCTTGAGATTCTTAAGCTAGCCGATCAGAATAGCTTTGACTTTGCTGATGTCGATCATCTCGGTGAACACATTCAGTCACAAGGTGATATGTCAAGACACATCAATGCAATCCTTGATCTCGAGGTTGTTGATGTCGAGACGATTAAAAGAGCGAATTACCATGTGATCGTAGATTGTATCAATAGCTCTGGGACCATCTCCATACCCCACCTACTCAATGCGCTAAATTGTACCTATACCCTAATCAATGAAGAGATGACGGGTGAATTTGCTCATAATCCCGAACCGCTCGCTAAAAACCTCACAGGATTACAAGAAGCCATTCTGGAGCATGGTGCAGATCTAGGAATTGCTGTTGATCCAGATGTAGATCGCCTAGCATTCATGGATGAGAAAGGAAACTACTGCGGTGAAGAATATACACTTGTCATGATCGCTAACTGGGTGCTACAAAAAACACCTGGTTCCACTGTATCTAATCTATCATCTACATATGCACTGAGAGAAGTAACAGAACAACACAACCAACAATATTATGCAGCACCTGTCGGCGAGGTCAACGTAGTCAATATGATGAAGACAAAAAATGCAGTCATCGGCGGCGAAGGCAATGGTGGGATCATCTATCCGGATCTGCATTATGGTCGTGATGCACTCGTAGGTATCGCTATACTGTTATCAGCACTGGCCGGTAAGGATATCTCCCTCAGCACATACAGAAGTCAGATGCCGGATTACTTTATGTCTAAGGATAAAATTGCACTAACACCAAAAATCAATATAGAATCGCTATTGACCATTGTAGCGACTGAGTATGCGGATAAAGAGATAGATACTCAAGATGGAGTGAAGATTTACTTTGAAGGTGGTTGGGTTCACTTGAGGAAGTCCAATACTGAACCTATAATTCGATTGTATAGTGAAGGCTCATCTCTTCAGAGAGCGAAAGAGCTTGCCAAACTTGTACAAAATTTTGTATCAGAATCGATATAGCTTTACTAAACAGCGCACATAGGCTATACGGTAACCCACTTATATGCAATAACTAAAGCTAGCAAAGATGATTAAAATGTTAGAAGGAGTAAAAATATGACTTTCAGCATCAATATGGAGATGATAATACCTGTATAAATGCACTTGATGAGATGAAGTGACCAAAGGATTATGTTATCAATCAGAAGTCTGGAAAGATGTGAACTCATGCTTATCTGTTCAAAAAATAGAAAGCAAACTTGATCTATAAATTTTAATAAAACAAAACGAAAAATAACGTGAATATTTTAAAAAATAAAATGGTCTTGCCCAATGGGTCAATTTTGAGTAATCGTATTGCAAAATCTGCGATGAGCGAAAATTTATCTAACAAACATCATGAGCCAACTCAAATTCTATTAAATGTATATAAAAAATGGGCGCAAAGCGGCGCTGGATTATTGATTACAGGCAACATCATGATAGATTCAAATGCGATTGGAGAACCGCGTAATGTTGTTGTTGAAAATCGAAATAACTTTGACATTCTCAAAGAATGGTCAGCATGTGTTGTTGGCACGAATACACAATTATGGGCCCAAATCAATCACCCTGGCAGACAAGCTATGCAACAGATCAATGCTACTTTAAAGGCCCCTTCTGCTGTACCACTCAAAACTGGCGGAAGAAAAAATGCGTCTGCTAAGATACCCGAGGCCTTGACTGAAAATGAGATTTTATCCATCATTGAATCTTATACCAACACCTCACTCATATTAAAAGAAGCTGGTTTTTCAGGCGTGCAAATCCATGGCGCACATGGTTATCTGGTAAGTCAATTTTTATCTCCATATGCCAACATCAGAGAAGATAAATGGGGCGGCAGTTTAGAAAATAGATCCAGATTTGTGGTCGAAATTTATAG
>CAZAXY010000283.1:0-2439 GCA_964489125.1 uncultured Saprospiraceae bacterium | reverse complement strand
CCGATCACCACATCGATTTGATTGCTTTTCATATCCAGCCATGCCATGTCACTGGCTTGATAGTCATCATTGGTTATAGCTGCCGCTCTGAGGGTGAGGTAGTTTTTGAGGCCGTCATCTTCAGCGAGATCCGCTGCCTCTATTAGTAGTTCAGAGACTTTTTTGACTTCCTCGGCGAATTGTTTATGATAGGGTACACTGATGAGTTGGCCCTGGTCATTTCGTCGGATGTAGGTATATAAATCTGCCTTGTCTGCCAGGCCTGAGGCTTCAAATTCTTCTTTCGTGATATCAGTAGGGTAGTAGTTCGCACCATCTGGTTTAGTGCCAATGCCATCTATGAAAGCCTTATTACCATTCAGCCGATCCCATGGCCCATAGTTGATCATGGCAAAAGCTTTTTGGTCAGGATCTTCTATCGATGCCAGAAAATCATCTTTTGAACCATATGCATCATACCAAAAGAGCTCATCCATATAACTCGAAGCCTCGATTAAGATTTTAACCATTTTCTGTTGATTGTCAGATAGTTGTGACAGATCTGTGGTCAGAGCGAATGGGGTGTACTTACTCAGTAACTCCTGCGTAGGAGTCGATGGGGTCTGGCTCCAATCATAGGGCTCAGTCAATGTCGTAGCATCCACATCGGGTGATTCCTGAGTGGTGGTCGTCTGGCATGAGCTCATCAGCATCACTGAGACAAGTAGTAAGAGCAGATTCTTATGTAGCATGATCGTTCGTTTTGCTTTCATTCGTTAAGTTACATATTCGCTGCGCTAATCAATAATGGTTGATTATAGAGATATTGCCAACCCCAGAAGGCAAAGTATCTTTCAGATTCATCGGTTTTAATCCTCCCTCAAGCTATTACCACACGCCACTCTACTATTGAGCAATCTTCCTTCAAGTTTTCAGAATCAGATATCGAATCCGAACAAACGTTTGTATATAGAGACAATATTGGTATATTTGTATGTGTATAGAAACGTTATGAAGTCGAAAAAGGCAGTTTTAATGCCAAAAGAAAGGAAAATTCTGACAGATCTGGGAGAAAATCTCAAGCTTGCAAGAAGAAGGCGACGTTTAACTTCTGAGCAAGTAGCAGAAAGGGCGAATATCAGTAGGTCTACCCTTTGGCATGTGGAAAAAGGCAGTAATCATATTAGTATTGGAATATACCTCCAGGTTTTCTCTGTTCTTGGATTAGCAGAGGATTTCAAAAATCTTGCTAGCAATGATCCTTTAGGAAGAAAACTTCAAGATGCTCAGTTGTCAACCAAGAAAAGAATAAAGAAGTGAGATGAGCGAAATCTTCGTGTACGCAGATTGGGTTGATTTGAATGGACCTTATTTGATGGGTACTTTAAATACAGAACTTCTCAGAGGTAAAGAGATTTTCGCTTTTTCCTATGAAAAATCTTGGCTTGATACTGGAATGGCTCAAGAGTTAGATCCAGATCTCAAAATGTATACTGGTCCGCAATTTATAAATGATGACAAACCTAATTTTGGTCTTTTTCTCGATTCTTCGCCGGATAGATGGGGCCGTGTATTAATGAAACGAAGAGAAGCCATTAACGCAAGAGATGCAGAACGAAGGCAGAATCTACTTTTTGAGTCTGATTTTTTACTTGGTGTAAATGATGAAACAAGAATGGGAGCACTGCGATTTAAATTAGATCCTGACGGGCCGTTTTTGAATGAGGGGAATGATTTACCAATACCGCCTATTAACACGATCCGAGAACTAGAGCAAGCGAGCCTGAG
Source organism: uncultured Saprospiraceae bacterium (assembly GCA_964489125.1). Lineage (GTDB taxonomy): Bacteria > Bacteroidota > Bacteroidia > Chitinophagales > Saprospiraceae > GYS-P2D. The sequence goes on along the minus strand of CAZAXY010000283.1, from coordinate 672 downwards.
ATATGAAGATGATAACTTCATCGATGATCCCAAAGCAAAAGAGTGGTTGGATCTCCTGTTTACACCAGGATCTCCTCTTGGAGGAGCACGACCAAAGGCAAACGTAATAGATCCAAAACGAAACCTTCTAATTGCCAAATTCCCCAGTAAAAATGATGAAATAAATAGTGGTGCTTGGGAATATATCTGTTATCAGTTGGCTATCGATTACGGTATTCGAATGGCAGAATGCGATGCTCAAATCTATTCCAGAGATCAACATACTTTTTTAACAAAACGGTTTGATCGATCAGGAAATGATCGGATTCATTTTGCTTCAGCGATGACCTTATTAGGTTATAAAGATGGCCATGATCATGCTCAAGGTGGATCTTATTTAGAAATTGTAGAACTGATCGAACAATATGGAGCGGACCCAACAGCGGATATACGTGAGTTGTGGAAGAGGATCGTTTTTTCAGTTGCAGTATCCAATACAGATGATCATCTCCGAAATCATGGATTTCTTTTAAATCCAAAGAAAGGATGGAAACTAAGTCCAGCTTATGATATCAACCCGATTTCAGATGGATATGGATTAAGCTTAAATATTGATGAAGATAGTAATAGTCTCAGCTTCGATCTTTGCTTGGAAGTTCATTCTTACTTCAGATGGAAAGAAGAAGAAGCAAT
>CAZAXY010000282.1:0-2503 GCA_964489125.1 uncultured Saprospiraceae bacterium | reverse complement strand
GGGCTTTCAATCCATTCGCTATTTGATTCGCCGCACCATTGATTTGGGCATAATTGAGGGTAGTGTCACCAAAGGTGAACGCTGGGCTACCACCATTTGATATTGCGGTGGCAGATAGTATAGTTGCGAGGTTTAACATGGTCTTTTATTTAATCGGATGAACATAGCAAAAAAATGGAGCTCAATGGCTTGATGTAGTAGATGATTTTGTGCTGTTTTATTTGCGCAAGAGTATCTTTTGTAGGGGTATAGAAGTAATTGTGGTGTCTTATTGCTAACCAAAAAGAGAATCATGGGACCTAACTGCAGGATAGAGCCTAAGCTGCTCTTGTTCATTCACGCTGCATATGAAGACAACAATTTTGTTGATTCAGAAAGAGAATTTATCAAGAAGAAATTTGAATCTACTAACATTGATCAAATCATTGAGGAGTATCAACAGCTTGAACCCGGCACAAAAATCGAAATAATCACCGACCTAGTTTATGACATGGTTAACAATGAAAATAATTTCAGCCAACTTAGAAAAGAGCTTATGCAATTATTTGCAGTAGACGGTGATGTCTCTAAATTTGAAAAGGCCTTTTTAGGTTTCTTGGATAAAATGCAAAGAGCGATATCTATAGGTGTGATGGGTTAATTGAAGCTCCAATCTATCTAATTCTTAATGTTTGAATCCCTGGGCAATGATGCCTTCTGCTGGTTTATTTTGAGGTGTGAAATCAAGATGACTTTGTCCTCTTTGATTTCGTCCATCACCACGCCATTGCCACAGATGGATACCCGCAAACCAGCTCTCATTCCATATTGTTTCAAATACTGATTGATAGGCATTAGCCTGAGTCTCATCGGACTGCTCAAACGCTGCTCCTTTGTTGTAGTAATCGATCCATTCCCATGGCCTTGCTGCTCCATCTGATGTGCTCTTGTATCCGATTTCGGTAAATAAAACAGGCTTGTTGAACTTGTCACTGAAGCTTGCGATTTCAGATGATTTACGCTTCCAGGATTGTATCAATTCGTCTAAGTCAGGATTATCCTTGTTAGTCAGCGGGAAGTAGGCTTGGATGCCAATATAATCTAGCTCATCCCAAAAAGTTATTGACTCATACTCCTTATACCAATTGCCCGCATATGTAAGTTTGCCGTGATACACAGTACGAACATCTCTGATGAGAGTGCGCCAAAACTCTGGTTTTTCCCTGCTAAGTCGAGTTAGCTCAACTCCTATGCAATACATTTCCACATCTGCTTGTTCAGCCATTTCGGCATAGAACAGAATAAAGGAGCGGTAATTTTTACTCCAAGTCTTCCAATCGTCCTCATCGTCGTAATAGATATCCGAACGCCACTTGCCCTTCGCCGCATTGCTTATCCAGATATGCGGTTTAAGAAATACCTTAAAGCCCGCTTCGTGAGCTGACTCGATTTGTCTGATCCAGCGTTCATTGCGTTCCTTTATATAGTCTGGATCTTCACGACGAAAATATCTGATATCAGGTGAGTCGTGTCCACTCTGACCTGCATATGGCACTAGTGTAATCCAGTCGGCATGGATACTACTTAAATCCTTAAATGTCGTTGAGTCCATCCTACCGAAAACATGGACGCCTCTTTGCTTTTCTTCTACAGATACAGATTCACTTTGATCAGTGCTATCACTAACGGGATAATGGCAACAACTAAGGCATATCAAACTTATTATCAGGGCTGAAGGTATGGCCTTGCTGAGGTAGAAGAGGGTTATTTTCATTACGATTTCAAATGTAATGCATGTCTTAATACAATTGGGATTTAATTGAGCACAGCTCTAATTAAGTACTATAAGTATTGATGTTTCTTATCAAAGCGTCAACCAGAGACAAAATTGACCTTCGCAATAAGTCCTTCTTTGATCTGATAGATGGCTATATAATCCGTCCGATCGACTCCTGCTCGGCCACTTATGATTTCTTTATCTATCACTGTGTCGTTGAGCACCAAGCGATCTGTTACTTCTGAATGAAGAGTGGGAGACTGATCAAAGAGGTCTTTGTATCTAGATCTCAGTGCTTCTCTGCCCATGACGAATGGTTGATTCTCTCCCAGATTATAGAGTTCTACCTCCGGATGATGACAAGAAATGAATAGATCTATATCTCTAGTATTGTAAGCTTCAACCTGCTTCTGAACGATTTCTTCTGGCTTGGTATTCATATTTATTCTGCGTGAGCTTATTCTAAAATTTTTGATCGATGTGTTTTTAGAACGCATCGGGGTAGTTCAAGGACATATGACTCTTGCCCTGAGTGACAATTATACTATGACATTAGAATGACCTTTCTAGGTGTTTCAATTACTTTGACATGATGTAAAAAATAGAATAGGCTCCCGTATGTCACAATCTCAGATCATTGTCTTCACAAAAAAGGACTGACCATGTATATTATGTCTTAAATTATTTATTTGTTGTCATGTCCTAGTATAGCGTTACACAAAAAGTAGTGTTATGTCTAAGGAGTTG
>CAZAXY010000281.1:0-2565 GCA_964489125.1 uncultured Saprospiraceae bacterium | reverse complement strand
ATGTAATAATGACTTCAGTTTTTGGATTAGCACAGCGGTATGTTCATGTAATATTGTTCGTAGTGCTTGAAGTAATATGCTTAAGCTTAGTAGTGAACTACAATAGTTCTCAAAATCAAATTATAGCTAACTCAGCAAGCCAAATCACCGGTTCTATCAAAACCCAAACTTCTCGTATTAATAATCTTTTAGACTTAGAAAAAGAAAACGAGATGCTCTCGGAGCAAAATGCTCAATTAATTAGAGAAATCATCCAACTATCTGACCAAATCAAAACCCAAGACACTCCTTCAGACTTAGACTTTGATTATAAGATCACTCCAGCAAAGGTTAAAAGTCAGAATATTCATTCTGCTCGCAACAAGCTTCTCATCAACAAAGGAGCGATTGATGGAGTGAGACTTGACCATGGAATTATATCCTATGAAGGGGTTGTTGGAACAATAAATAATGTCAGCGAAAACTTCAGCTCAGCGATGAGTCTGCTTAACATTGACCTAAAGCTTAGCGCAACGCTAAAGGGACAGGACTACTTTGGGACCGTCTCGTGGACAGGTCAGTCTTATAAGACTCTTGATCTTGATGGTATTCCTAATCACGCTCAAATAGCAATAGGCGATAGCGTAGTTACCAACGGATATTCAACCATTTTTCCTGCTGGTATCATGGTTGGTATCGTCAAGGATTGGTCATTAGAAAAGTCTGGAGAGTTTTTCAATATAAAGCTTGACCCAAGTGTTTCATTTTCAAAGGTAAAGAACGTCATGATCGTTGAAAACCTCTCATTTGCAGAGATAAATTCGTTGGATGAATAGTGGTAGCATCTTATCGATATCTATCCATGCTGCAATACTGATGTGTATTCAGGTGTTACTATTACTGAATTTTGCCATCCCTTTTGGAAGCAACTTTTCGCTAACGATTTATATCTATCCACTGATTATCATTTTGTTGCCCCTGTCAACATCTAGAAGTGCCGTATTGATAATAGCTTTTGTCTTAGGGTTGATAATAGATTTTTTCTATCAATCTCTCGGTGTACATGCCTCCGCATTGGTTTTGGTGGCATTCTTGAGACCATACATTTTAGCCTTACTAGAGCCTCGTGGCGGATACCGTGCCGACAATACTCCTAATTCGAGCAACTATGGTTTAAATTGGTTTCTATCATATAGTGCCATCATGCTATTAATACACCTCTTGACTTACTTTTCAATCGATGCCTTTTCTCTATTATTCCTTGTAAAGATCTTGGTTAATACAATCATAAGTTTTATTGCTTCTTATCTCATAATCTGTCTATATCAGTTGATCGTTAGGTTATAGTTATGTACATTCTGACTAGATGGAGTACAAAGAGCGATATAGGATAATTTTAGTCCTATTTTTCTTGGGTTCGGGGGTGTTAATCGCCAATTTGTTTGATCACCAAGTGATCAATAGTGACTATAGTCTACGTGCTGAGAATAGGACACTTGTAAAAAAAATCATAAGGCCTTCTAGAGGTGTAATAATAGATCGCAATAAAAAGCTCATTGTCGTAAATGAGCCTACCTATCAGCTAGAGATCATCTACAATGAGATCCTGCCAGATTTTGATAAGCAGCGCTTTTGTGAATTGTTGAATATCGAAACCGTAGAGTATGATCAGGCGCTTGAAGTCGCTAAAGGAAGAAGATATTTCCAGAGCCACTTGCCGATCACCCTACTTGATAATATTAGTCCACTATACTATTCTCAATTTCAGGAGCACCTGCATAAATTTTCTGGTTTTTATCCCGTCATAAAGAGTAGGAGGTCATACCCATATGCTGCGGCTGGTCATGTGATGGGCTATGTCAATGAGGTAAATGCACAAGAAATCGCTACCTCTGATGAATATGAAATTGGTGATACCAAAGGTGCCAATGGACTTGAAGGATACTACGATGCAGAGTTGAGAGGAGTAAAGGGTGTAGAGTATCTGCTCAAGGATAATTTCGGTAAAGAGCTTGAAAAATACGAGTATGGCGACAATGACTCGACCGCTCAGATTGGCCTCAAACTAACTTCGAGTATCGATATCGATTTACAAGTTTATGCCGAAAAGCTACTACAAAATAAACGAGGCAGTATAGTTGCTATTGAACCCAAGACAGGCGAAATCCTCACTCTGGCAAGTAGCCCAGGCTATGATCCGAACAGCTTATCTTTTGGCAAAGAACGATCTGATGCCTATCTCTCTCTGCTTTCTGACACCCTCCATAGACCTTTGTTGGATAGATCAGTACAAACGAAATATCCACCAGGTTCTATATTCAAACCAATATTGGGACTGATCGCAATGCAAGAAGGCATTACCTATCCGACTAAGTCCATACATTGCTCAGGGGAATATATCATCAATGAGAAAAAGGGGTTCATCCAAGGATGTAGAGATCATCCTCACCCATATAACATGCAAGTCGCTCTGCAATATTCATGTAATACTTACTTCTACCAGATGATGCGGGATTTTATCAACCATTATGGATATAGAACCCCTGGCAAGGGTCTTGATTTACTCAATGAATATCTCGAGCGCTT
>CAZAXY010000280.1:0-2570 GCA_964489125.1 uncultured Saprospiraceae bacterium | reverse complement strand
TTAGAAATATCAAAGCGATTTGCCAAAAACGGATATGCCATATGTTGGGTCTCTCTATTCGAACAAGAGATACAGGCTGCAAAAAAAGAATTGTTGGGGGAATATCCCAACACTACGATGTATACATTCGTCCAAGATCTCTCTAAAGAAGACGGGGCACAGAACGCTTATAATTGGGTACAATATAATAAACTAGAAATAGACGTATTGATTAATAATGCGGGTTATGCGACTTATGGAATGAGCTCGACCATTCCTTATGAAAAGGAAGTCAATATGATTAATTTGAATGTATTGAATCTTTACCGAATGACCCGCTTGTTTTTGAAGGATATGACCGATAGAAATAGTGGCGCCATAATTAATATCAGTTCTAGTACCTCATTACAGCCCGTTCCTCGTATGGCGGCTTATGCAGCGACCAAAGCATTTGTAGCACATTATAGCCAAGGATTAAATCAAGAATTGAAAGAACAAGGATCGAATGTAAAAGTGATAACTATTTGCCCTGCTGGTATTAAAGATACCCAATTCAAGGTAGCTGCTAAAATGGAGAATGTAAAAACTTTTGATGGAGCACTTGCTACAACAAAAAGAGAAGTAGCAGACGACCTTTGGAAGGCCTTTAGCAAAGGGCATACTTATTATTTGACAGGTTCTAGATTAAGAAGTCTCAATTGGATCATACAGCGATTGCCTAGGTCAATTATTTATAAAGCGATGAAAAATGACCTTTCAGAAAAGGTTCTCTGATTCCTCTCTTCTCATCATGTTTCGTCTCAGACCTAGCCATTATGATATATTTGCGGCGTGGAAAATCTCAATAGGTTAAATTCCCGTTACAAGGAAGATCAAAGAATTCTTGACCTCAAGTCGGCCCTAAGCCAAGGCGATGTCAAAATTGAGCATTCTATTGGAGCACAGCAGGGATTTATTATCAGGGCACTTTACGATTTAGGCATAGTCAATCATGTCTTCGTAGCACTTGATAAGGAAGAAGCAGCCTATCTGCAGAACACTCTTGATAATATCTCAGAAGATCGGACCATTTCGCTACTGCCTGACTCGTTCAAGCGACCGTTGCACTTTGATGAGCTGGATAGCCATAATGTACTGCAACGAACAGAGGCCATCAATCGAATGAGCCTCAAGTTAGGCCGTGGCGAAATCATAATGACTTACCCTGAGGCGCTATTTGAAAAGGTCGTCGACCCACAGGTCATCCACAAACAGCGTATAGAGATATCTCTGGGCGAATCCTTGGATCTCGATACCATATTGGAGCTCCTAATTGAATATGGATTTGATAGAGAAGAGTTCGTATTTGAACCTGGACAGTTTTCTATACGTGGAGGCATCGTAGATATATTTTCATTTGGCAATGAGTGGCCTTATAGGATAGAGCTCTTTGATGACGAGGTTGAGAGCATCCGTACTTTTCATCCTGGCAATCAGCTCTCCATCCGCAGTATCAAGAAGATCGCTATCATACCAAATGTCACTGGACAATATGATCAGTCTCAGAAGATATCTCTCTTTGACGTATTTCCTGAGGACACAATCCTATGGATTAAAGATGTTGAACATCTACTGGATCGACTGCAGCTGTGCTATGACAAGGCTGAAGAGTTTGCTGAATCCGTGGCCCACATAGAGGATGAAAAACTAAAGGAAATATTTAAGGACAGAGCCTTCATTTATCCAGGTGATATAGTAGCTCACATGGATCCGTATAAAAAGGTCTTTTTCACAAGTAGCAAGTTCACTAAGTCTGTGATCAAGACTATATCGTTTGATGGCAAACCGCAACCCAGTTTTAATCGGAGCTTCGAGCTGTTGATTGATGATATGCGAGCGCTCAATGGCAGTCAATCTGAGATCTTCTTATTTACAGATAGTGTGAAGCAGATCGAGCGATTTCATAGCATTTTTGAGGATCTCAATGCGAATGTTTCGTTTCATCCTATCCCCAAGTCGATACATGCTGGATTTATTGATCCTACACTTAAGATAGCCTGCTATACAGATCACCAGATATTTGAGCGATTCCACAGATATAAGCTCCGCAAGGGATTCACTAAGGAACAAGCGATCAATTTAAAAATGCTCAAGGAGCTGCGCCGTGGCGATTTTGTAGTGCATATAGATCATGGTGTAGGCAAGTTCTCAGGATTGGAGAAAATCGACATTAATGGTCATGTCCAAGAGTCCGTACGTATATTCTATAGGAACAATGATGTGCTTTATGTCAGCATCAACTCACTTCACAAGATCTCACGCTACATCGGCAAGGATGGCACCCCTCCTAAACTCGATAAAATAGGTAGTGATGCATGGAAGTCTCTAAAACGTAAAACCAAGCGTCAAGTAAAGGATATCGCCAAGGAGCTTATTAAGCTATATGCCAAGCGTAAGGCGTCAAAGGGTTTTGGTTGTGAACCAGATGGCTATCTACAAAATGAGCTTGAAGCGTCATTCATCTATGAGGACACCCCTGATCAACTGCAAGCAACCATTGATGTCAAGGCCGATATGGAAAAAGAATATCCAATGGATCGCCTTATCTGTGG
>CAZAXY010000279.1:0-2606 GCA_964489125.1 uncultured Saprospiraceae bacterium | reverse complement strand
CGAGGATTACCCTCTCCTGTGCCAACCCATATCTCAGATGGATTGCTCTGATTAATTTTCAATGCTCCAATAGATAGAACATCCTGATCATCAAATATAGGACGCCAATCAACGCCACCATTATCTGACAACCACACCCCGCCTGAAGCAGTGCCAACGTAAATCATCGACGGATCGCTGAGGTTGACGTCGATTGCCGTCACCCTGCCACTCATCCCTGCGGGTCCTATATTACGGGCCTGTACCTGCTTAAAATGCTCGAATGAGCTCTCCTGACTCATGCCAATAAGCGTCGATAAACCGATCAATAAGAGGATCAGATAATACTTATGTAAATTGATGTTTTCCATAATTAAATCAATGTGTGATAGCTAAGATAGTTTTTGGCAATCACAAATTAATGTCGTAATGATCTTGCTCGTGTGATGATCAAAAAAATTAACGAGCGTCAAAGCACTTATATATTTACTTTTGCGGCCAGATGCAGTTTGTTAATCCAATCTTTCTGTGGGCACTTGGGGCTCTGTTGATTCCCATTATTATCCATCTCTTCCATTTCAGAAAATTCAAAAAGGTATACTTTACCAATGTACACCTGCTCAAAGAAATTAAAGAGGAAACCAGCACTCGCAGTAGGTTACGAAATATTCTTGTACTACTTACTAGGATGGCAGCTTTGGCTCTGTTAGTATTGGCCTTTGCTCAACCTGTAATCAGTGATCAGGACATAGATGCTAACAAAGATCAGGTGGTCACTATAGTAGTTGACAACAGTTTTTCGATGAATGCCTTAAAGGCTGAAGTCCCACTCTTAAGAAGAGCTAAAGATCAGGCCAAGCGAATCATCGAATCTTACAGCGAGACGGATCAATTTGCAATCTTGACTCCTGAATTACGAACCAAACATCTCCGATTAATCGATAAGAAAACAGCCCTCAGTTTCATAGACGAGATCCAAGCTACCGCAGATATCAAGACCCTGGAGGATATCTCCAAGGTAGCCCAACGTATCATGTCAGATTCCGATGGTCAACAGAATATTTATATCCTTTCTGACTTTCAAGAAAACATCAGCTCATTCAGCACGACGGTAGACAGTCTCACCAAGGTATCGCTTGTACCTCTTCGTGCTGTACAAGAAAATAATGTGGCAATAGTAGATGCTACTTTTGAGTCGCCTGTTCCGCTACTCGATGTTAATAATAAGCTTATCGTCACTTTAGAAAATTACGGCACGAATGATCAAAGTGTCCAGCTCAACATGCTTTACGAAGGGCAAAATAGACCTCAAGGAGTCATAGAGATCGCTGCAGAAAGTAGTGCTGTTGATACAATATCCTTACTCATAGATCGAGCCGGATGGCATGAGGTAGCACTCGAAGTTGATGATTATCCAATTGGATTTGATAACTACCTCGATCTTTCATTCTATCTAAAGCCTCAGATACAAATCTTAAACATATATAATGGCCGCAGCAATAGCTATATAGACAAGGCGTTCTCTGGGACCAGCTATTATCAGCTGACACAGGATCAGACTTCACAGATTAGATACGACCGTTTTACAGCGCAGGATTTGATTATATTGGATGACCTTCCAAGTATTAGTTCAGGCTTGAGATCGGAACTAGTGAAGTATGTCTCTCAAGGAGGAAATCTGCTCATCTTCCCAGACGAAAATGCACAAATAGAAGAATACAATGCGCTGCTTTCTGAGTTGGGTGCGGACAGAATCGGTGAACTCATCAGTGAGGAGAAGTCCGTAAGTCGTATAAACTTAGATGAATTCGTATTTAGTGACGTATTCCTTAACAGGCGCAAGAATCTGCGATTACCTGAAGTGAAGAAACACTATACCAAGATCAATAGTCAACAGGCTGTCAAGGAATCTATATTGACTTTTAGAGATGGATCAGATTACTTCACTAAGTATCAAAAAAACCTCGGTCAGGTTTATCTGTCATCAGCACCATTAGACGAACGGCTAAATGGTCTGGTAACGAATGCGGAGATATTCATTCCCCTGCTTTATAAAGTGGCGATATCATCCACATCAGGGCAAAATCTATATTATACCATTGATGAAGATGAGATTATAGATATAAAGAATCTCACTAATCTCAGCCAATCAAATTATACCGTATCAGGTCCGTCAGAATTCATCCCAAGCGTGATCGTGAATCAAGGGAGGTCAGTCATTGATATCAGAGATCAAATTAAGGAGAGAGGTATATATGATCTCACGCTTGAAGATCAGACAGTACATAAAATGGCCTTCAACTATGACCGGATCGAATCAGACGTAAGCTACGGTGATATGGATGCTATAGCTGCGAAAATATCTCCTACTGCAGAAATCATAAATCAGACCGCAACGGCAGATATTTCACAAGTCATCCAAAATAAAAAGAGTGGAATCCAGCTCTGGCGATGGTGTTTGATTTTAGCTCTCGTATTTTTATTGATCGAAACGATTCTTTTAAGATTCTGGAAAGCAAGCTAACATGTCGATACTTCTAAAGAATGCGCGCCTTTATGACTCTCGGTCCAAGTATCATCTTAAGCGTGTAGATCTATTGATTAAAGATGGTAAGATCAAAAAAATT
>CAZAXY010000278.1:0-2648 GCA_964489125.1 uncultured Saprospiraceae bacterium | reverse complement strand
CTGAGCTTAAGGAGGACACGCTTATATTTTAATGACATGGTGCTAAAATTAAATCTAACTGATGAATGGACATAAAAAAAGCGACTCAAATGAGTCGCTCTTAATGTCATGCTATTTCTTATGCCAACGAGATATGCTTAAATTCCGTCACCGTTAATTCAGGGTGCTTAGATTTTAAGTATGATCCTATCGTCTCTTTAGAGTTCTTCACGAACACCTGATTTATCAAGGTGGTCTCTTTGAAAAACTTGTTCAATCTACCAGTGGCAATCTTTTCAAGGATAGCCTCAGGCTTGCCTTCGTTGCGAGCGAGTTCTTTACCGATTTCTATTTCCTTGTCGATTACCTCTTGAGGAACATCGTCCTTATCTACAGCGACAGGCTTCATAGCGGCAACTTGCATAGCTACATCTTTACCGTAATCGATGAGGTCTGGACCTTCTTGGTTCAAGGCTACAATAACACCAGCTCTATATCCCATGTGGATATAAGGAATTACCTGTCCGGCACCTGGAGCAGTCTCGATCTTAGCGTATTCTTTTACTTCTACTTTTTCTCCGATTACACCGACTTGTTCAGTGATCTTATCTTGGATACTTAAACTGCCATCATAAGGAAGAGCTAATAAATCTTCTAGTGCGGCAGGAAGCTTTTTCAAGGCAATCTCTGCAATAGACTTAGCGAAGTCGATGAAACTTTCTCCTTTAGATACGAAGTCAGTCTCACAACTTAAGCGTAGAACTACTCCGTTATTTCTGTTGCTAGAAGTAAGTGCGATTACCACGCCCTCATTCGCTTCACGCTCTGCGCGCTTAGCAGATAATTTTTGACCTTTTTTTCTAAGTATTTCGATAGCACCTTCAATATCACCATTGGCTTCAGTTAGTGCTTTTTTACAATCCATCATGCCTGCGCCGGTCTGGTCACGCAGTTGTTTAACATCTTTAGCAGATATACTCATTATCTATTAAAATTGATATTTGTAAGAATTTTTTCTTCTATGCTGTAGCTGCTGGTTTCTCCATTGCAGCCTTAGCTTGCTGACGCTCTTCTAATCCAGTCTTGATTGCACCAACTACGTAGTCAGTGATGATCTTGATAGACTTAGAGGCATCATCATTTGCTGGAATAGGAAAATCAACAAGGTTCGGATTACTATTAGTATCCACCATAGCGAATGTTCTAATGCCAAGCTTCTGAGCTTCGGTAATAGCCAAATGCTCATTGGTGATATCCACGACGAACATCGCAGAAGGAATACGATTTAGCTTCGCTACACCACCGAGTACTTTTTCAAGCTTATTACGCTCTCTTGTCAATGTAAGCTTCTCTTTCTTAGTGATAGATGTTAAGCTTCCATCAGCAAGCATGCGATCGATATTCTCCATTTTCTTAACAGAGCGTCTGATAGTAGAGAAATTAGTCATCATACCTCCTAACCATCTGTCGGTTACATAAGGCATGTTGACACTTTGAGCTGCTTCAGTGACGATATCTCTTGCTTGCTTCTTAGTCGCAACGAATAAGATCTTACGACCCGACTTAGCTATGGATTGCATAGCTCTTGCCGCTGTGTCAAGACAATCGATTGTTCTATTGAGATCTATAAGGTGAACACCTTTGCGCTCAGTGAATATGTACTGACGCATCTTTGGATTCCACTTCTTACGCATGTGACCGAAGTGAACACCTGCACCTAGTAAGTCTTTATATTCTATTTTATCCATCTTCTTCGATTTTAACGTTTAGAGAACTGGAAGCTCTTACGAGCCTTAGGCTTACCATATTTCTTCCTTTCCACTACTCTCGCATCTCTCATCAGATACTTGTGCTCTTTAAGCGATGTTCTGATTTCTTCATTGAATTCTACAAGTGCTCTTGAGATCGCAAGTCTGATTGCTTCAGCTTGACCTTTATAACCACCACCTTTGACATTAACCTTAATATCATAAGTGTTAGTTGCTCCAGCTATTTTAAGCGGATTCTCTAGATTATACTGCATGTATGGCATAGGGAAGTACTCCTTATAGTCCTTACCATTGACAGTAATCTTACCAGTGCCGGCAGAAAAGTAAGCTCTCGCAACAGAGGCTTTTCTTCTTCCAATTTTATTTATAGTCTCCATATGAATTAAATGCTTAATGATTTAGGCTGTTGAGCAGCATGAGGATGCTCACTTCCTGTATACACAAATAGTTTTTTGAATACTGCTCTACCCAATCTCGTCTTCGGAAGCATACCTTTTACGGCCTTCTCAACGATAGCCTCAGGCTTTTTAGCCAACATCTCTTCTGCAGTACGTCTCTTGAGACCACCAGGGTAACCAGAATATCTCAAGTATTCTTTAGATCTCCACTTGTTACCGCTGAACTTAACCTTATCTGCGTTGACAACGATGACATAGTCTCCGCCATCGATGTGTGGAGTATAGTTAGTCTTGTGCTTACCTCTTAATACAGTAGCGATCTTAGTACAAAGACGGCCAACAGTCTGACCCTCAGCATCAACGATATGCCAGTCTCTCTGGACATCCTCATTTCGGAGGGATTGCGTTTTGTAACCTTGTATCTTACTCACAATATATAATTATGTGTTTCTTAAAGAGCCGCAAAAGTACAGCCTCATGATAGATATAACAAGGTTTTGAG
>CAZAXY010000277.1:0-2714 GCA_964489125.1 uncultured Saprospiraceae bacterium | reverse complement strand
ATCGTCACTATATTATATAGCGGATATGCCCTGGGTGTATTACCTAATCAGAAGGGTATCTCTTGGGAGAGCCACCTCTTTGGAGCTTTTGTTGGGATAATCGTGGCATTCTGGTATCGAGATGTTAGAGAGCCTGATGAGCAGGTACAGGAGCCGTCCTGGGCGAATGAAAGCTCCGCTGACTCCGAGTTCTTCTTGCCGCGAGATGCTTTTGATATGACCAGAGAAGAGAGACAGCGAGCCCAGTTAGAGGATGATATGGGTGATATCTGGACTTCGGATAAGACATGATGATCGCCTTTTACGCTATTCAATTTTGAAAGAATTAAATGAGGGAATCCACATTAAACATATTATCAAGAAATCAAAAATCGCTTTTAGGCACATCAATATTTCTATCACTTTTAGCAGTATCCATAACCATCGACAGCGATGGGATAAACCTACATCTGAGAAACTATCCTGCTATTATGATTCTGATGGTGGTTATGAGCATAGCACTGGCAATAATCTATATCAGAATTGATAAGTATAGAATCGAAAAGTTATCGCTCGAGATAGAAAACCTTTCTACAGATCAAGAAGCGAATGTTAAGTCTCAATTGTCAGAATTAACGGCACGTCAAAATGATGTTTACGAATTGATAATCGCAGGAAAATCTAACAAGGAGATAATGGCGATCTTGTTTATCGAGCAAAGCACGCTGAAATCACACATTAATCAGATCTACAAAAAGCTTAATGTGATTAGTAGAAAAGAACTGAAGTCGATCATAAATGATTGATTATCAGCCCAAAATGTAAATATCAGCCCTTTTTCAACCCCAAGGAATTTGAAATTTGTAAGTCTGAATTGGAAATTTGGATAATCAAAATTCAATTATTATGAACAGCAAGTTATTGTATGTATCCGCTACACTCATATTATTAAGTCTCTCTTTTCAATTTAACGAATCAGAGATTACCTGGATGTGGGAGAATAAAGTACAGGTTCCTATAATCTTAGGATCAATTTCGATTGTGCTCATATTGATGCACCTCATTCAAAAAAGAAGGAATGAGGTTGTCAACAACTGATATGGATACAACCGCTAACCTGATCTATCATTAAAAGCCAACTAAAGAATACAAGGCACTAAAGGACCTTGAACAACAATTTACTTTATAACGATCTCCTTAAAATCATAAGGCACCACGGCGTCAAGATATATTTCTTTGCCATCAACAACAACTCCCTTTGCATCGAAAGGTAGACCATGCAAGTCTAGCTTAAATCCATACTTAGGCTGGAACGAGCCCTCACTGCTCTGACTTATAGTCAATGATTCATCTGTGCCCGTCACCTCAAAGGTGCTGTACCTAAAGTCGCCTGTCTCATATTGATATCCATCATGATCATCTTCGTAAAGATGGCTGAAATGCGATCCGTTGATATGATATACAGAGAGTTTCACCTCACTGATATTGATCTCATCGGTATACTGCTGTAATGGATAATAGGGTAGCACACTACCAGCCTTAACGTACAATGGGTACCGACTCTTAGTCAGTGGGCAGTCGACAGATTGCCTTCCAGTGCTAACATGATCATTCCAATAGTTATACCATGTACCTTCTGGAAGGTATACTGCCTTAGATGTAATCCCCTCTTGATCTATCGATGCCGAGAGTATGTTGTCCCCACATAAGAATTCATGATCCCTGCCGTAGTTCTGAGGATCACCTTGATCAACGAATGTTAACGGCCTCAGATACGGAGTGCCAAATCTGTGGTTCTGATAAAAAGTGGTGTAGTGATATGGCAGCATCTGATACCTCAATTCTACTGCTTCTCTAAACAAGTCGAGGGCTTCTTCTCCAAAAGACCAGGGCTCCTGATCACCATCATCTTGACTTGAGTGTACTCTGCAAAATGAATGAAATATACCCAGTTGTATCCACCGCACGAACATCTCTGGACTCGGCTGTCCGATAAACCCACCAATGTCTGATCCAGCGAATGACACACCACTAATTGCCAATCGTTGGCACTGCACATTTGCCAGCCAAATATGTTGCCAAGTGGCGATGTTATCGCCGGTCCATACACTAGAATATCTCTGTAATCCGCTATAGCCCGATCGGGTGATAATTAGCCCTCTTTTATTATTAGAATACCGTTTTACCCCTTCGTAGGTTGCTCGAGCCATCTGCATACCATATACATTGTGCGCTCGACTATGCGATGCACCCAATCCCTCATAATCATGAAGGACATTCTCGCTGAAGGTCTTGCTTTCTACCTCAAATATGGCAGGCTCATTCATATCATTCCAGACCCCGGCTATTCCGTCCTTTTCGATGAGATCTTTGTATAACCCTGCCCACCATTCACGGGCTTCTGGCTTAGTATAATCAGGAAAGTAGCATTCATCAGGCCATACCTTGCCCTCTACATAGGGTCCGTCGGGATGCTTACAATATAGATCCTTCTCCAAGCCCTCTCTAAATACCCAATAGTCATGATCTTTCTTAATACCAGGATCAATGATCACCATGGTTTTATATCCTTGGTCTTTTAGGTCTGTGATCATCTTCTTGTGATCTGGAAATCGCTCCTTATCCCATGTGAAACATCTGAAGCCATCCATATAATCGATGTCCAGATATATGGCATCGCAGGGGATGTTTAGCTCACGCATTTTACTGGTCACTTCTCTGACCTGAGATTCTGG
>CAZAXY010000276.1:0-2720 GCA_964489125.1 uncultured Saprospiraceae bacterium | reverse complement strand
AAAAAAAACAGGGCACTTCCCAGTGCCCTGCATAACCCCAAAAAACCAATTGAAAACAATCTATCTTAAAAGCCTTGCGGCTATATTTACTTTAGTTTTGCAATATATACCCTTATGACGAATGAAACATGATAAAGCCACATTTGTTACTCGAAAATAAATAAAAAAAATTAAACTCGGCGTTCAACAAATGCTCTACATGGCGAAAACAAAAACATTACATATCTGTACTAATTGCAACGCTCAGTATGTCAGATGGGAAGGTAGGTGCGCAAATTGCGGTGAGTGGAACACTATTGTCAAGAAAGAAATCACTAAATCAACTCAATCAAAAAGGTCAAGTTCTGAGTTTGATCGGGACTCTCTGCCTCGCCCTATAAATCAAATTGCAGCTCCACAGATAGCAAGGTTTGATACACCATTTGATCCTGAGATAAGTAGAGTTCTTGGAGGGGGCATTGTCCCTGGTGCGATTATGTTGATTGGTGGACAACCGGGTATCGGAAAGTCTACTCTCATGCTACAACTGGCTTGTGAACTGAAATATAAAATACTCTATGTCTCAGGTGAGGAAAGTCCTTATCAGATTAAAATGAGGGCTGATAGAATTCAAACCAGCAATGATCAATGCTACATACTCAATGAGACTGACCTTGACAAAGTACTAGATATCTGCAAAAAGGACTCTCCTGATCTATTAATGATTGATTCTATACAGACAGTGTATACCAAAGAGGTCGATAGCTCGTCTGGATCGGTCAGTCAAATTAAAGAATGCACCTACAAGCTCCAGCAACTTGCCAAGGCAACAGATATCCCGGTGTTTATAATCGGACATATAACTAAAGAAGGGAGTATCGCTGGACCTAAAATTCTCGAGCATATAGTTGATGTGGTATTACAGTTTGAAGGAGACCGCAACTATGTCTATCGCATCCTAAGAACAATTAAAAATCGATTTGGCTCTACGGATGAAATAGGCATCTACGAGATGGAGCCACAAGGATTAAGACCAGTATCTAACCCATCAGAGCTACTATTATCTCAAGGTGATGAGCTAATTAGTGGAAGTAGTGTCGCCTGTACCGTGGAGGGCGCTCGACCGCTGATGATCGAAACCCAGACGCTGGTATCGACAGCAATTTATGGCACGCCACAGCGATCGGCAACTGGATTTGACATTAAGCGCTTAAGCATGTTGCTCGCTGTGCTGGAGAAAAAGTGCGGTTTATACTTCAGTCAAAATGATGTGTTCTTGAATATAGCTGGAGGAATAAAAGTCGTCGACCCCGCTATCGACTTAGCAATCTTAGCGGCATTGATAAGTTCACTTAATGATATTCCTATAAATAAAGATATCTGCTTTGCGGCAGAGGTCGGACTGTCTGGAGAAGTGCGCTCGGTAAGCCGCATTGATCAGCGCATCCAAGAATCTGCTCGTCTTGGATTCAAACAGATCATCATTTCTAAATATCACAAACAGATTAAGAAGAACTCTTACGAACAAATCGAAGTCATTGGTGTAGGTAAAGTGGAAGAGTTGATGTCAATACTATTTAGTTGAGATGACTGTCAGCCAACATATAGCCGTGTCCAAAAAAAATCCAGTCATTTACTATGATGCCCAGTGTTTATTATGCGATGGATTCATTAAATCGTTGATTCAGAGAGACCCAAAAGGTGTCATAAAATTCTGCTCGCTGCAGGATGAAAGAGCCACTGATATAAAAAAGCTGCATAATATAGAAGATCAGTATAAGACCGTAATATTGCTCGATCAGGGCAAGTGGTACTTTGAGTCAGATGTATCCATCCAGATAGCCAAATACTTGGAAGGATCCTGGAGAAATCTTAGGAACCTTCAATTTGTGCCAAAAGGCATTAGAAATTGGGCCTATACCCTGATCGCTAAGAATCGTTACAGCCTATTTGGTAAAGCTGATGAATGCATCCTGCCCGATGAAGATGTAAGGACAAGATTTTTGTGACGCCCTATTTTAGGGCTCCGATACTCTCGTTATACAACGCTGCAGTAACTACCTGACCGACTACTCGCAGGGTACGCTTGCTTATTATATCTATGTTGTCATCGTGGGTGTGATGATAATCACCGAAGCTTGATCTGTCCCCAGGCTTCTGATTGATAATATCTATCATCGGGATTCCTCCATTTTTCATCACCCAAAAATGATCATCCATAACTGCACCAGTTACGTCGTCTCTAAAAAAGTCTGAGTAGCCCATCCTCTTCGCCAGAGTCCAGATTTTATCTTGATATCTCTTAGCATTCTGATGTGAATAACCTTCACGGCCGAAAACAGCGCCCTCGGATCCAACCATATCCAATAAGATTCCATATTCTGGCATATAGCCTCTAGGGACTTTATTTTTACCCCAGTACTGAGCGCCTTGCGCCCAGGAATCTCCTACTTTATCATCCTTGCTGCCCTGATCTTCTGCATCAAAGAACAAAAAGTCTACGCCCATATCTACAGGATTCTCCGATAGGAGTCGAGCAATCTCCAACATGACTGCTACACCGCTGGCGCCATCATCTGCACCTGGGATTGGTTCATCCTGTCGTTCGTCGTCTTTCTCAGCTATGAGTCGGCTATCCCAGTGAGCGCCAAGTAAAATGCGCTTATTCTTATCAGGATTTATCTGCGCCATAATATTGAATGATGGCACATTGGTTTTCCCCAAGAAACTTGACTTGAAGT
>CAZAXY010000275.1:0-2737 GCA_964489125.1 uncultured Saprospiraceae bacterium | reverse complement strand
CATATAGAAATTTCTAATAAGGTAGGTTGGGCATATGGATATCTAACCGATAACGCTCATATCAGAGATACACAGCGAGATATAGAATTCTTCCTAACGGCAACGATACATGTCAATCGCAATCAAATCTATAATGACGGCGTCTATGAATACGATTCCATCGGTATACCGTTTCTAGCAGAGCTAGGTCGCCAGGTTTACAATTACGAGCTCATGAGGAAAGGCAATCAATTCTGACCCAATGAATGAAACATTTCTAAACCACACTTGAGATAGTTCTTATAATCTTCGATACCTTCCTTATAACCACGAGGGTTGGCTAGTACGGTTTCTTCAGGTGCCGCCATTACATATAGTGGCTGCGAGTTTTGCTCGAAGTTGACGATCTGAAAGTCTGCCCATTTATTACCCACATTCCTCATCTTCTTATTTCTAATCTTTGAGATTAATGGTCGCTCCAGTTTGGTATCATCGTCAGAATATAGAGATATCAAGACGAAATCATTCTCGAGCATACTCTTGACCTCTTCGTCTACCCAGACGTGCTCTTCCATCTTACGACAATTAACGCAGCCATGGCCGGTATGATCTATCAAGATAGGCTTATCATTAGCCTTGGCGTAGGCCAATCCTTCGTAGTAATCCTTGAAGCAGTCAATATTATTAGCGCACTTACCAAATGAAGGATATTGATTCTTGATGGATAAATCAATGTCGGATTCTGGCAAGAAGAAGTTATAGCTCGCTGGCGGCGCAATACCACTTAATAGTGGTAAGGCATTGTAACTATTGATCTGTGGCTTATAGATAAAGCCTGAAGCCAGATATACAGCAAGTGCTATCGAGCCTAGTGAAAAGACCCATCTACGAGTGCTTAGCTTCTTAACAGGAGCATGGTGCGGAAACTTAATAAAGCCAAATCCGTATGCCGCCATAGCCAGAGCTACAAGTATCCAGATAGCCATAAAGACTTCATATCTCAAGAATCCCCAGTGGTTAGTCATATCCGCTACCGATAAGAACTTGAATGCTAGGGCAAGCTCCAAAAATCCAAGCACTGCCTTCACACTATTCATCCAGCCACCTGAACGAGGCAATGAGTTAAGCCATGCTGGAAATGCTGCAAACAACCCAAAGGGTAGCGCCAAGGCCAAAGAAAATCCAAGCATGACTATAAATGGGCCGAGCTGATTGGAGGCAGCCTGGACCAGAGCTGTACCGATGATCGGTCCAGTACAAGAGAAAGACACCAGCGCCAAAGTGAAAGCCATGAAAAAGATTCCAATCAAACCTCCCTTGTCTGCCATCCGATCTGACTTATTAGACCACGAACTCGGCAAAGTGATCTCATAAAATCCAAAGAAGGAAAATGCAAAGAAGATGAAGATGAAAAAGAAGAGCGTATTCGCTATCCAATTAGTAGATAGTCGATTGAGCGCTTCCGCTCCAAATACCATTGTTATAAGGAGTCCGATACTCACATAGATAACTACTATCGACAGACCGTATATGAGGGCATTAACCCATCCTTTCTTTTTAGTTTCCTTAGTGAAGAAACTAACTGTAAGTGGGATCATAGGAAATACACAAGGTGTTAATAATGCTAACAAGCCCCCCAGAAATCCAAAAATGAACATCAAGAACAAGCTCTCTTGTTCTATTACTGTTTCGCCACATGAAGCTGCAGGCTCCTTATAGGTGCTATATAAGTTCGGTCTCCTTTGATCGATGATATCTCCTTCTATCAACGCAAGACTCGCTGGCTCCTCTGGCAAATCAGAGGCTAACATCATTTGCCCAGATTGAAAATCTACTTGAAAATCTACATCCGTCGGAGGCAAGCACCTCTCATCATTGCACACCATATAAGTGAGATATCCCTTGAGTATCTTGTCGGCATTTAGAACATCAATGGTTTGGGTGAGCGTATAGGGTTGATCTGAATAGAACTTGATGACATTCATCTCGAAGATCGGGTCTATCCCTTCTTTCCGATTCCCTGTTTCAGTGGGATCACCAACATTCTCTACGACATCTTCAGTCTCATACCACACGGAAGTAGGCACAGGACCTCCTTCATCTATAAAGGTGGAATAGATATTCCATCCGTCGGCAACAATAGCGGTATAACTTAGCTCGTACTGAGACTCACTTTTTTTTTTACAGCTACAGACCAGTCTACAGGTTCGCTTTCAGAGAGCGTTGACTTAGTTTTAGACATGCTCTCGGTGCTAGGTATAGCAATAGGTGTTGATTCATTTTGTATAGATTGTTCTATAGCACCATTGCCGTCTCCAAAATCTATTTCAAAGTCAACATCTGTTGGAGGCAGGCATCGCTCATCGTCACAGGTCATATAGGTTAAGTAACCTGATAGCTTTTTACTCGGATCAAGAACTTTAACCCGCTGGCGCACCTGGTAATCCTCGTCGTCTAGAAACTTGATGACTTTCATCTCAAAGATCGGGTCCATTCCTTCCTTGCGGTGCCCAGTCTCAATGGCGTCACCTTTATTTTCTACTACACCTTCTGTCTCATACCAGATTGAGGTTGGTACTGGCCCTCCCTCTTCGATATACATTGAGTACACGGTCCAGCCATCCTCAATCTCTGCCTTAAATACGATATCAAATTCATCTTGTGATATCTGCTCTATGCTGTAGTCCCACTTTACTGGATCAAAATTCTGTGCACTTAGTAGACTTACTATGCTGATTAAAATTCCAATAAAAAAGAT
>CAZAXY010000274.1:0-2785 GCA_964489125.1 uncultured Saprospiraceae bacterium | reverse complement strand
CTATCGAGCTGAAGCAAGGGAACTTTACACAGTTACCGGCACCCTATGAGTCTGGTACAATGATTACTAATCCACCTTATGATGAACGCGTCAAGAGTGACGATATAATCGGCTTATACAAGTCTATCGGAGACACACTAAAGGAAAAATACGATGGCTGGGATGCATGGATCCTAAGTGGCAATAAGGCTGCTATCAAGCGTGTCGGACTGCGCACTTCCAAAAAACTTACCCTGTATAATGGAGCTATAGAATGCAAGTTTCATAAGTACGAAATGTACCGTGGCAGCAAGAAGACTAAAAACTCCCCCTCAGAGCCAGTGTAACACTTCTTCCAGGTGCACTGAGCCCCGAAGAAAATGTGCGATAGTGTAAATCAAAAATATTCTCTATTCCTGCCGTCAATGACAGTCGATCTGAAAATTTATAGGTGCTATAAGCATTGAGCGTTCTCCAAGCCAATGCTCCAATAGAGGTTGCAAACTCAGGATTGTCAACGGAGCCTCCAAATCTCTCGATTGGCTTAAATCCATTGAATCGATACACCAGTGAGGCGTCGAGTGCCCCTCTCTTGTAGGCAGCCGTGATCTGACCATAGGTAGGTGGAATATGGCTAAAAGGCTCGTCCTCAGCTCCATCAACGATTTCATTACCTCTTATCCAGTTAATCGATCCGTCAAGTGAGAAGCTCTCACTGATATCGTATCTCATACTATGGGAAAATCCAACTATGAACGCTTCGGCAATATTCTGATTAGCAATTACCTGCAAGGTGTCGCCTCGATTGATATAAGTCGAAGATCCATCTGGTGTGGTAAAGTCATCTCGGACTATAGCATCTGATAATCTTGTGAGATAGCCATATGTGTTAAAGGAAAGTTTTGGCCCTATAGATCCTGATAATCCCAATTCGAAATTTAGTGATCGCTCTGGCTGTAAATCTAAATTCGGAAAGCTGATCTCATTTCCATTAACTCTGATCCTTGATAGGTCATCAATATTCGGCGATCTAAAGGCAGTAGACAAAACAGCGTTAGCGGTAATCACATCGTCGAGCTTGATTTGAGTTGACGCCGAAAAAGTAATAGCATTATTGCTGCTCTGTACACCCTCTATTAGTTCTGTTGGCCATTCTACTGGATCATCTTCATTATAGGAGATGAAATAGTTACTGCGAGAATAGCGCAGTCCAAGTGCCCAATCAATTTGCTCTTGATCGCTGCGGAGATAGACGTATGCTCCTGAATTAGTCAATCTATTCTCTCCACTACCATATCGAGTAAGGACGTCCTCAGTAAACCCGCCAGAATTGATATCCTCTCCAAATGCCCGTGACCGCACCTCATTATACTGGATATCAATACCGTAATCTAATGTGAGTTGATCAGCTCTTATATCTTTTGATAAGTCAATCGTGAATGAACCGACGCTGACATCTTCATTTTGAGTCTCTCGAATCGGTATCTGCCATAGTCTTGTGATACGATCCTCGTCGATTCGCTGATATGCTCCAATTACCTTTAAACGATCGTAGAAACTGGTGGACTTGAAGTTATTGTAGGTAAGGCTTCCCAGAAATCGGTTCTGGGGTCCAAAGGACCATTCTGCCCACCTCAGGGTTCCATTTCTAATCTCAGATAAGTTGTCATACCTGGGCACATCGCTACTGGTGCTATACTGTATATTCAAATCAATATCCGAGTCGTCATTTATGATCCAGGACATCTTCTGCAGGAGATCTAACTGGCTATAGGCTGTGCCTATTTGAATGTTGGGATCATCGTTTTCAGCTGCTACATCAATTCCTAAGCTTTCGTCTCTCGACTGAAACAACTGTCGCTCCCCAAAATTTGGAAAATCCTCTGGCCTATTATTCCCAGTCCTGAGATCTCCATAATCTGAAAACGTAACACTGGTCAACGAAGCAAATCGCTTGGCACCATAATTGAAATCTATATGGCCCGATCGCTCCTGATTAGAAGAATTATATCTGACGTAATAATTAGTCTTAATGTGTTTATTGGTTGGTGTTCCAAAATCAGGATGCCGTGTCTGAAAGTGTACCACACCACCCAAGGCGTCGCTACCATAGATCAACGAGTTTGGACCAAATATTACATCCAGTTTATCTAGGATGGCTGGATCTATGGTAATTGCATTCTGGAGATGACCATTGCGATATATGGCATTATTCATTCGGACTCCATCGATAACGAGCAACACTCGATTGGCTTCAAACCCTCTGATAACTGGACTGCCTCCTCCTAGCTGACTCTTTTGCACAAACACATCACCATGTTGACTAAGCGCATCAGCAGCTGTCTGTGGATTAGTACTCTCGATAGCATGTTGAGTGATGGTAACGATCTGTGCCGGCACGTCACTGACGTCATAGGCTTGACGCCCATATATTACCACTTCACCGGCGTCATAGGTCTGAGGAATAAGAGATACCAGATAATCCTGATCTTGGAGTAGAGTGACTGACATCTCGGACACTTTATAGCCAAGAAATCTAAAATTTAATGAGCCTTGTTGATCCCACGGTGAGATATCTATCTGCCCTGCTTGATTGGTGATGCCACTAAACTGATAATCTCCAGACCATACCTCTACCCCAGGTAAGCCTAACTGGTCCGAACCCGAAACTGTGACTGCCTGTGCATACAACACGGATGTGCATGCACTAAGCCAGAGGCAAAGAAATAGTAAAAGTGGTCCCCTCATCAACTTTTGAACTTTTGACAAAAATCTTTCCCTTGTGATAATTTTCAATGATTCTCTT
>CAZAXY010000273.1:0-2795 GCA_964489125.1 uncultured Saprospiraceae bacterium | reverse complement strand
GCAAAATCCGTCTTCGAACTCATTTCGAGTGCAACGAGAAATCTTAATAGTCCAAGCCAGAGAACAATGTCCAGAACAGTATAAAATGATCTTAGAATTAACCATTAATTCAAAACCATATTAGACAGACTTTTGCTATCAAAAGTCGTCTTCGAACTCATTTCGACCAGAGGGAGCCTGCCTGCCGCCAGGCAGGAAATCTTCTCAGTCAAATCAAGTGACCAAATTCCTGAACAGTATAAAAGTGATCTTAGAATTAACCATTATTTCAAAGCCATGAGACAGACTTTTGCCAGCAAAAGTCGTCTTCGAACTCATTTAGACCAGAAAGATCCTGGCTAGCCGGCAGGCAGGAAATCTACTGTCTATTGGTGTTATCATCATGATATTACGTGAAGTTGTACTCCTTGCCTAAATCGTCCATGGGAGCAAATAGCGTATAATTATGATTGTATTTCTAAATATATACGACCTTATTAACATTGTATTTCTAAATTATTAGTGCGATATTACCATTGTATTTCTAAATTTCGAGACTTTGAATAGAACTATATTACTCCAATTAAAGGAATGGAAAGAGTCAAATAACAGGAAACCATTGATACTCAGGGGTGCTCGTCAAGTGGGTAAATCTTGGGTCGTTAATGAGTTGGCTGCAAAATATTATGCTGGACAAGTACATGTTATAAACTTTGAAAAACGTACGGATTGGAAAGCAATATTTGACAGAAATCTAGAGCCAAAAAGAATACTATCAGATTTAGAAATACTGCTGAATAAGAGCATTGATCTGACAAGCGATCTACTATTCTTTGACGAGATACAAGAATGCCCTAATGCAATCAAGGCACTAAGATATTTTTATGAAGAGATGCCTGAACTTCATGTAATTGCGGCCGGCTCCTTACTTGAATTCGCACTAAGTGAAATATCGTTTCCTGTGGGCAGAGTAAGGATGTTGAACATGTATCCTATGAGCTTCAGCGAATATTTAAACGCCATTGGCAGCGAACCTTTAGCTAAAATGCTCAAACAGACCCCAAAAGAACTATCTCCTGTTATAAACGACAAAATAAAGGAAGAGCTCAAGAAGTATTTCTTTGTTGGAGGCATGCCTGAAAGCGTTAAAACCTACGTCGAAACAGGAAGCATGAAAGCCGTCGAACAAATACAAACCGACATCATCGAAACCTACAAGCAAGATTTCTCTAAATACTCCCCTAAGGTAGATAGCACATGTCTAAATGACGTGCTTTCATCAGTAGCTGAAAACGTGGGGCAACAAATCAAATACACCCAACTCTCTCAAGGATTCACTGGACCTACCAATAAAAAAGCATTTGAGGTACTTAGAACTGCTCGGCTGATCTATAGCGTACGTAGTGCATCACCTGCAGGATTACCACTATCTGCACATATTAACACTAAACAGTTCAAAGCCATATTTCTTGATATTGGACTGCTCGTCAGACAAAGCGGACTCTCCATAGCTCGTGAGTACCAAAAAGAACAATTACTTACAATCTATAAAGGGGCTCTCGCAGAACAGTTTGTAGGGCAAGAATTATTAGCTACTGGCCAGACAGCGCTATACTATTGGTCTCGAAATGCCAAAAGCAGTAATGCCGAAGTGGATTACCTAATTCCACATCAAGGTAATATTATCCCCATAGAAGTAAAGAACAGTGCTGTTGGCCGCTTAAGAAGTCTCCACCTGCTGCTCAAGACTTACCCCAACTGCACTCACGGTTTAGTGTTGTCAGATGCTCGCTATGGCGCTCTCCCAGATCAGAAATTAAAATTTACGCCTCTATATTGGGCAGGGATGATGTCGGATGAATAAATTCTTTTCTCTCATACCTCACTCACCCTCTGATATTCCCAGACTGACCTACACGATGAACGAGATCTGCAAGTCTCCCTGATCTAAGAATCACGCTCCCGAATAAAATACATCTCTACATCACCTTTCCCTTTAACAGCAATACCTCCTCTAATCTGTATATCAAACTGATCCGTATCATCCAAAGACAATTTAGTAGCCTCAGAGATATTTATTTTTCCGATTTCTCCATGAGTCTCCATCCGAGACGCCATATTGACCGTATCGCCCCATATGTCGTACTGAAATTTTTTAAACCCGACGATTCCTGCTATCACGGGGCCAGTATTTATGCCGATCCGCATATCAAATCCAATTAGGTTTTTAGCCTCTTGAATCTTATTTCGCTTCTGCATAAATGCCATCATCTCAAGGGCGACGTTAATGATATCATTGGTATTGGATTTTTGCGGATCTGGCATACCAGATACACACATATAAGCATCTCCAATAGTCTTAATCTTCTCGACACCATATCTCTCCACGATATGATCGAATTCTCTAAAGCAGACATTCAATTCTTCGACCAATTCAGAAGGCGAAAACTGCCCCGATATTTGAGTGAAATTTTGAAAATCTGAAAATAGGACATTAACGTGCGCAAACTCTCTGGCCGATGAGGAGCCGTTAGTCCGGAGTTCTTCAGCAGTTTCTTTTGGAAGGATATTCAGCAGTAGCTCTTCAGTCACTCTCTTCTCTTCTTCGATTATTTTTTCAGACAGAAAGTTTTTCCTCCGATAATAGCGCACCATAAAGTTGTATATGGTCATTATGATCGCAATAGACAGGATAAAGGTACTGGGAGCAATATTGTTAAAATGACCTCCGAAGATCTCCCCATGATCTTGCCAATTGAAAATATCACTTGTGATTACATAGTTACCAATGATGCATATGATACTGAGCAACCAGC
>CAZAXY010000272.1:0-2824 GCA_964489125.1 uncultured Saprospiraceae bacterium | reverse complement strand
TTGGATAGCGAGTTTCTATATGTTCTATTCTGCGCCGAGGGGGAATATTGATGTAGGCGATATCACAATCGAAGATGGATTGATCTGAAACCGTGAGCTTATCGCCATCCAATCTCAACTGATAAGGTGAGATACCTAATTGCCTGATTACGTCAAGCTTTTCAGTGGAAGTAGTGGAGCCCTTGACATTCCAATGATGTTGGATCATATGTTGAGCCAGAGGCAAGCCTAGCCATCCACACCCTATAATTGAGATTGTCTTACCCACTTATCGACTATAATTCGGCAAAATTCATTGCCTTATCCAACTGCTTCCATATCATCTTAGTGTACTTCTCTGGCCAGATTCTTTGCAATAGCTGCGCTTGCTTAGCATCAGATCCTACGATCACACGACTTTTTTTGCGCTTGATATGGTCTATGATGATCGCTGCGGCATCAGTTGGGGGAAGTGTCAACATACGATTAGCGTCAGCATGATCGTCAAATTCCTCTCTTTGATCTATCTGTCTCGAGTCATTGGCTATATTGGTAGCTACACCACCAGGATGTACGGTATGTACGATGAGATGAGGGGCATCCTTAATCATTTCCATCCTGAGAGATTCCGTATACCCTCTGATGGCAAACTTGGACGTGCAGTAAGCTGCTTGATAGGCTATTCCTACAAGGCCAAACAAACTGGAGATATTAACTACTGCGGATTCTGGACGGCTGCGTAGATGTGGCAGAAATGCCTGGGTCCCATAGACCATCCCCCAGAAATTAATGCCCATTACCCAATCGAAATTTTCTTTTGATAGCTCTTCAACACGCACCAAGCCTAATGCAACACCAGCATTGTTGATGACTATATCGATCTGGCCCAAGGAGCTTATAGATGCCTTAGCCCATCTGTTCATATCCTCCTGTATGGACACGTCAAATATCTCATGGTGCGTCTTTATGTTGGGGTTGATCTGTTTGCACTCAGCTATGACTGATTGTAGTCGTGTACCATCAATATCATTCATAGAGAGATTGCACCCTTCTTTGGCAAATGATATTGCTAATGCATGACCGATGCCAGAGCCAACGCCCGTGATCGCCACATGCTTTCCCTTTAAGTTTTTCATATCTGTCCGTTTGACTCTAATATAGTGATCCCACTTGCCAATAAGTTCTTCTGTAATTGGCATAGCTATAAGTATCTTTCTTGG
Source organism: uncultured Saprospiraceae bacterium (assembly GCA_964489125.1). GTDB lineage: Bacteria > Bacteroidota > Bacteroidia > Chitinophagales > Saprospiraceae > GYS-P2D. The sequence goes on along the minus strand of CAZAXY010000272.1, from coordinate 1,625 downwards.
ACACAAGTTGCTATGAAAAACATACTCTACCTAATCTTTATGATTGCGGTTGTGCAATCATGTGAGGACCATAAACATGAAAACAAGATCGATAATATCCTATCAAATTCCAAAGATGGTGCTAAGGCTGGCCCTGGATTGAATGCCTATTTTGGCGATCTTCATGTGCATACCAGTTGGTCTTTTGACGCATTTATCTACAATACCAGAACTGATCCTGATGACGCTTATCGTTATGCCAAAGGGCAATCTATCAATGATTTTCTCGGAGAAAAAATTAAGTTGAAGCGTCCCCTTGATTTCATGGCAGTGACAGACCACTCAGAGTACATGGGTGTGATGAAACTCATGATTGATCCAGAGCATGAGTTTTTTGATTTAGATATCGCCAGAGAGGTGCGTAGTCCTGATCAGCCAACTTCTACAGAAGCATTTAGGAAGATTGGATTTACAATAGCTCGCAATGAGCCTATAGAAAGTATCAATCGAGAGAGTATACGTAGATCTACTTGGGAGCGTATCGTAGACACGGCTAATGAGCACTATGAGCCTGGCAAGTTCACTACATTTCCAGCATATGAGTGGACCTCATCGCCTGGAGATTCATTAGGTAATGTTGCTTTTGCCAGAAACCTCCATCGCAATGTCATCTTCAGAGATGACAACGTCCCAGAGCTGCCCTTCTCTTCGTTTAACAGCCAGAATCCTGAGGAATTATGGACTTGGATGGATGAGCAGCGAGAGCAAGGCAGGGAGCTGATGGCCATACCACATAATGGTAATATGAGTGACGGACTCATGTATGCGCTGTCGCAGTATGAAGGGAAACCAATTACTAGGGAATATGCTGAAGCGAGAATGCGCAATGAACCCATCAACGAGGTTGTTCAGATCAAGGGACAATCTATGTCACATCCTGTATTAGCGCCCAATGATGAGTTTGCAGATTTTGAGCTCTTTCAGTATACCTTCGCTACAGTGATCCCACCTCCGAGTAGGCCACAGAATAGTTTTGTAAGAGAAGCCTATCAGAATGGCTTGACTTATCAGCGTGATTTGGGTGCGAACCCATTTCAGTTTGGCTTGATCGGTAGTTCAGACGGGCACAATTCTGCTGGGCCTGTCGAAGAGGATAACTACTTTGGCAAGTTTGGCGTCCGAGATGGCACTGCTAAACGACGTATGAATGCTTCTGGGAGATTCTTGAGTTCTAAGGAGATGAGTGCGGCAGGCCTCGCTGGTGTCTGGGCTGCCGAAAATACTCGTGAATCCATCTATGATGCCATGGCTCGCAAAGAGACTTTTGCGACTTCTGGGACACGTATTAAGGTCAGATTATTTGCTGGATATGATCTCCAAGGATTAGACCTGGACAGCGAGAACTGGGTGCAGTCTGCATATGATAGCGCTGTCCCTATGGGTGGCGATATACATAATCGAGACGGTCTAGTACCTCAGTTGGCCATATGGGCCGCCAAAGACCCTGAAGGAGCTAATCTTGATCGAGTTCAAGTCATTAAAGCCTATCTCGATAGCGATGGCAATCCTAAAGAGAAAATCTATAATGTGGCCTGGTCGGATAATCGGGAGGCGACTTCTGCTGGCGACATACCCGCTGTAGGTAA
>CAZAXY010000271.1:0-2856 GCA_964489125.1 uncultured Saprospiraceae bacterium | reverse complement strand
GACATTAGGGTCAGATGGAGCCACCTCAACAGCACCAACAGAACCCATCTTAAAGTACTTATCAGAGATGTTCTTCCAGCTAACACCGGCGTCAGTGGTCTTCCACAAACCACCGCCTGTGCTACCCATATAATAGGTCATCGCATCGCCAATCACCCCACAAGAAGCCACTGATCTTCCACCCCTAGAGGGTCCAATATTTCTAAACTTTAAACCTTGATATAAATCTGACTGCTCTTGAGCCTCTAAGCTCCAAATACAGCATGATATGAATAGGGTCAGTAATAGACGCATGATAATAGGATTGGTTATCCTGTAAAGTAGGAAATTTCCGATCGAAACTCGGACTACTCAACACTGATCTGCTCTATCAAGCTTCAGCCATTAAGGCCTCATCAAGAAATTATGTAGCCCTTATTGTTTTCATTGGGTTGTAACAGGTCCCACCTATTACCATAAAGATCCTCAAACACGGCGACCCTACCGTACTCGAAATCTTGAGGCGGCCGAACAAAGTTGACCCCTCTCGAAAGATACTTTTCATAATCTCGCTCAAAATCATCTGTGAATAGAAATAAGAATACTCGTCCGCCCGTCTGATCACCAATCCTTGTTGCTTGTTCTTCATTCGCGGCTTTGGCCAATAGCAAGCAGCATTCTCTCGCTCCAGGAGGGGCGACAAGTACCCAACGTTTCGCCGCACTCAACTGAGTATCCTCTAACAACTGAAAGCCAAGCGTATTCACATAGAAATCTATCGCTTCGTCATAATCTCTGACGACAAGAGCTATATGGGCTATTCTTTGTTTCATTTTATTGGATTAGAACAGCTCCTTAACTAGCCCTAAATGGCTCGGAATGCAATGAATTCGCCTTGAGGTAAATAACGTCCCGGTTGGCATGAAATATAATATTAAATCTCTTCATCAAATCACCTCCTAATACGCTCATCTTCTGTCTACCGATAGCCCCTTGAAAGAAGCCAACCGGCATATCATCAAACGAGGTATTACCCAAGATCAGTCGATGAATTTTGCCCTTCTTCTCGATCAATACATTTCCTGCTGAGTCAGATAAGCGTGTTTCTTTGATGATGTCTATGTGATTTGCGATGTTCTTTTCTTCAGCAAATTTATCATCATACAGAATTGCTCCCGAGTAGCCCGAATGAACTAAATATCGATGCGGAATCTCTTTTTCTCCAACCATACTTATTGCTTCAATAAACATAAAGCCATTCTCAAAGCTCAGTGGCAGTTCATCATACTCTTCCATCTTAACCGGAAGAGCGTCATGAACAATCATAAAGCTTGAATCAAAATTGACTTCGATATGCTTCCCCTCGAAGAAATTATGTCCGAATTTGCCATCGGTGGCATGCCCAGAGTTTTTGTTCTCCCATATAGACAAACTGTCGAGTTGGAATCGACCTATTTGAACCCTGTTGTTCATGCTAACCCTTGACTCCCCCGAAGAACCTCCCCAACTCATGACACCCGAAGCTTTATCATTCCAGCTAATGCTGCTTAGGTCTTTAGTAGATTTTTCGATCAATGACACATCATTGGCAGCCGTATGAAACATTAGTCGCACACTATCCTTCTCATTGATCAGAGCGTCAACAACAATATTGTTATAGCTCGTAAAGTAAAATGGGATGGTATCGCTCTTGGTATCCGTCATACCTTGCCCAGATAGAACTTGACCAAGTAATAGTCCAATTACAAGATTGTAGAACCTCAATTCTCTCATAGCTTCTTTAAACTTAATGTCTTCTATAAGAAATTGAATCTGGAATGGCTTTTATCTTTGTACTTATCTCAATTTGTGTAGATAAACATATGCCACTGATTGAGACTTTAAAGCCAGATTTCTAAGCTGCAAAACCTATAACGAAGTAATACAAGCCAATCTCTCCCGACAGTTCCAACTGTCTTAAATAAATTAAAAAATATTCCGCTAAGCGACTCTTGCCCTATCTTAGTTATAATGATAGAAGTAGGAAACCAAATGAAATACATTTTTGCTGTTGTGGTTCTTCTGATGTGCTTTAGTGCATGCTATGAGGATAGTTTTGAAGAAGAGATTGTAGTGACTGATATAATGGAGCCTGAGCGGATCGTCCTTAATCAAGTTGAGGGTGTCGTTGTGGACACTAGTGGCATGCTGATCTCCGATGCCGCGGTAACAATTGGAGATATGAGCATTACCACAGATGGTGATGGCAGATTTTTTCTCTTTGATGTACCAATTGCAGACAATGGGACTGTAATCAGCGTAGCCAAGACTAACTATATTGATAATGCAACACGCATATTCCCAAAAGAGTCGCTCTCGCATGAAGTAACTTTAGTACTAGTACCTGATCCAATACCGACAAGCGTTAATGGTGAAACTGGAGCTATGGTAGATGATCCTTCTGGAGTATCAATTGATATACAGCCACTCAATTTTCAAAGAAATGGAGTTCCCTATACCGACGAAGTAAACATTGATATCTATTGGGTAGACGTCAATAATACTTCCCAATTTCCTAATGGAATACAGATTAATGAAGTGCTTGATATCGCCAATGACTTGGAAATTTCTGCATTAAGCAACGTAAGTCTTGGCTACATATTCATCACTGATGAAAACGGTGAAGAGCTAGAAGTAAATCCAGAACAACCGATAAGGGTAACACTTCCGACTCGTCCAGAAGCAAACAATCTCGATGCAGCGGGACCACAACAATTACTAATCTATGACCCAAGCTTAGGTTACTGGACGGTAGAAGGTGATGCAGATGCCATGGGGGATAATTTCTCAGTAGAAGTTACCCAATTCAACTGGTTAGCCGTAGGAACAGAAAGAAGG
>CAZAXY010000270.1:0-2866 GCA_964489125.1 uncultured Saprospiraceae bacterium | reverse complement strand
CACTTAAGTCTTGATGCTGCCCTAATCCCAGATTAATCCTAATTAGTATCGTTTCAATCAACGCTCCTGCGGGACTTTATCTATTTTAGAGCCACACCGATATCCAAGATTTCTATGAGTTTGACCAAGAACTACAAAGGGTATGAGTCCTTTCAATATTTAGAAAAAGACAAGGACTATAAATATTTTGAACTGGCTGATGAGCTTAACCGAGTGCCATCCACTAAGATTGCGCTGAATGCTGATCAGGAAGCGCTGGTAGAGAAGATTCTTACTGATCATATCTTAATCAGTGTACATGAGCATCTGGGGACTTTCCCTAGGGATATCATGCAGACCCCAGCCTATGTAAAAGAGGGCAGAATGGCCACTGCATACAAGGGACTATCGAAGAGTCATTGGGATTGTGTCTTTGATAACCTGATGGATGGCGTCTGTCAGATACACTCTAAAGGGGGATGGAAATGGAGTGAAGTCATCCATGACTTAGGCATGAGGCTGTGTGATATCGCCCATCAGGACTTCGTGATACACTGCAAGACAGTGGATGATATATATCGTGCGCATCGAGAAGGCAAAGTGGCTTGGGTCGCAGTCATGGAGGGCGCCATGATGATCGAGAATGAGCTGGATCGCATAGATCTCCTATATGGTTTTGGTCTACGGTCATTGGGGATCACCTATAGCGAATCCAACGCACTTGGCTCTGGCCTCAAGGAAGATCGGGATGGCGGACTTACCAAGTTCGGCAAGCGTGCCGTGGAGCGCATGAATAAGCTCGGCATACTGATCGATGTGTCTCATACTGGAGATCAGACGGCCTTGGATACCATCGAGCATAGTACAAAACCGATCATAGTGAGTCATATCGGTGCTAAGGCATTATGGAATACGAATCGTATGGCGCCAGATGAAGTCTTCAAGGCTTGTGCCGACAAAGGTGGCGTCATCGGAATCGAAGCTGCACCGCACACTACGCTGACGCCGACACATAGAACGCACAATCTGGATGCCGTCATGGAGCATTTTGAGTATGTCAAGGATCTGGTCGGAATCGATCATGTAACATTGGGACCAGATACATTATATGGAGATCATGTCGGATTGCATAAAGCATATACGGCGGCCTTATCCCTGAAGGCGTCAAAAGGAACGGGTACGCCAGGCCTTGAATACGAGCCAGTACAGTTTGTAGACGGTCTCGAAAATCCGACTGAAGGTTCCTATAACATCGTGAGATGGCTTGTCAAGCATGGCTATTCTGAAGCAGATATCGCTAAGGTCATGGGAGAAAATACATTACGACTATTGAAAGAAGTCTGGGTGTAATGAGGCGATGTATTCTGCTGCTTATAGCTATCAGCATCGGTCTTGTCAGTCATGCCCAAGGCACACTGCAGCATGCATCAGTACAAGTCGACCTATCCATAGAAGAAATTCATATTGCGCAGCGTTTTCATCTGGACCTCCCAGACACAACTAAGTATATACAGCTCAGCGCAATACGTTATGATCATCTGTCACTATCAGATATTACGACTCCATCAGGTCATTACAAACTAAGCGAACAAGATGGAGCCCCCTCCAAATTGTACAGCTATAAAATCAACATCACGGAAAATCATCGAATCGAAGATCTTGCGATCTCATATACTTGGCAACGAACCACCGAAAAGGCTGAGATTCCGCTCTTCTTTCCAGATATGCCCGCGGCTTCATCTAATGACAGTTTATTTGTAGGTGAGATACAATTGGCTGAAGAACTTGCATTTCGGATGGATTTTCCCAAAGTAGACTATGATGAAGTTACTGAGGATAGCAAGAGGAGGTTGCTGTTTACATTGCCAGCACTACCTTCACTTCTGCGAATACAATATGGCGACCAGAGCAAGCTGTCTACTAATGTAGGACTGATTGCAGATTGTGGTATTGCACTAGTGTTCTTGATCATGGCGGTCATCATATGGCTCAACCGAAAACGATTAACCTATGGATAAATTTATCTTTTGGGGACTTTTCTTAGTCTTGGGACTGATTGTCTTGGGATACTATCTATGGATGCTTTGGATTGAGAGGAATGATTGAAGTACAATGGATCATATTCGCAGGCTATTTCCTTTTAGTCTTTGCCATAGGATGGTTGAGCCTTCGCTGGACGAAGTCTGAGGAAGACTATTGGATAGCAGGCAGTAAGCTCGGCTGGGGCATCGGTGGGGCTACTATGGCAGCAACTCATACCAGTGCGGGCACCTTCATAGGCACTATCGGAGTCATCTACTCCGTAGGTTGGTCGTTTGGATGGGTGCTGATCACAATCCCATTAGCCTATTGGTTTATGGTCGCAGTATTGGCCCCTCGATTTACGGCAGTGAAAGAACTTACCCTGCCCGCATATTTGGAGCGTCGATATCGGAGCAAGACTGCCCGAGGGGTTGGTGGCGTTATTATACTTATCGCCACTGTCGTCTATATACAAGCGCAGATAGTCGCTGGCGGATTGGTGGCCAATGTAGTATTCGGTCTCGAACCGCTGATAGGCATGGTCATATTTACAAGCATCTTACTCCTATATACTTTGGTAGGAGGCATGCTCGCAGTAGTCTACACCGATTTTCTACAGATGCTGATCATGATTGTAGGTACGCTGGTGTCTGTTCCATTAGCCCTAATTCATTTTGATGGACTCTCTAACTTGGTGGTGCTCGTCAGCGCTATAAAACCCTTGACTTTTGAATGGGGAGGATTCCCAACAGTATTGCTAATTACCTTGAGTCTGGCATTTTTTCTTGGGTCCGTAGCTACACCCGAAAAGGTGATCCGTCTCTACGCCATGAAAGACATGAAGACCATCAGACGAGGTATTCTC
>CAZAXY010000269.1:0-2866 GCA_964489125.1 uncultured Saprospiraceae bacterium | reverse complement strand
GGATGTGTGATGAGGCCCCAGAAGAATAGCCTGACCCAATCCTGATAGTTCGCCTCTGGCTTGGGGATAGGATTTCTGAAATATCGTCTATAGAGGAGATATGCTGTGCCTCCAAATATGCCAATCCCAAATACTGGATTAAGTCCGACTTCAAATCGAGTTAAGAAAAAGCTTACACCTATAGGTGCCAAAAACCAAAGAACACTGGCAAGGTAATGATGGTAAGGCAGGCGATAGAGTTGATGAATGATCCAAGCGATTCCATAAGCGCCTATGACTGAGAATACAATGCTATGAGAGAAGCCACGATGATATACGAGCTCCTGCAATTCGCTTACAAAGGGTCCAGATAATACATCTAAGTCTGGAACAGTACCCGCAACCGCTCCCCAGAGCAAAGCTCGGTTACCAATTTTTTTACCTAAGGTGATTTCGCCAATAGCAGCTCCTAAGGTAATCTGCGTCAAAGAATCCATTATTGTTCGCCGAGCGGAATTTTTAGTTTGTGGAGGGCCATTTTTGAGGCTGACTGTTCAGCAGACTTCTTGCTAAAGTCATCAGAAGTAGCTACTTCCTCACCGTCTACTACAACTGCTACCTTAAATCGATCCCTCTTATCCATCTTATATTTAGATAATAACCGATAGTCTATATTGATGTTGTTTTTTTGCCCCCATTCTAACAATCGAGATTTGAAGTTGTCATCCTTACTTTCTAGGATGTGGATATCCAAATTTTTAAGGAGGATCTCATTGACGACATAGGACTTCGTTTTGATATATCCTTTTTCTAAGTAGATCGCACCAATTAAAGCTTCAAATGCATTGCCGAGCATACTGTTGCTCAATCTTCCTTGAGAATAATCACTCAAGATCGTGTCTAGTCCCATCTGATTAGCCAGCTGATTTAGGGTCTTTCGCTTGACAATCTTAGACCGCATCTTGGTTAAGAAGCCTTCATCTTGTGTTGGGTACTTTTTAAATAGATACTCAGCCACGATAGTACTTAGGATACTATCACCTAAATATTCGAGACGTTCGTTATGTTGATTGTTGTGGGTGAGCTCATCGTTCATCGACTTGTGATAGAACGCTAACTTAAATAGATGCAACCTTTTGGGGGTAAAGCCAAGTACTTGCCTGAGCCGTTTAGCTAGATATTTATCTTTTGAAAAATAGTAATTGTACGTTTCTCTAATCAAACTATATACATGATCTCATAAATGGTCATCATATCAAGCTACTCTTCGAATGCTTTAAAGATAACCGACGCATTATGTCCCCCAAATCCAAAGGTATTACTCAAGAAAGCTTTGACTTTTCTTTCTTGAGGGTTGTTAAAGGTAAAGTTTAGTTTGGAATCTATCTCTGGATCATCCGTGAAGTGATTGATGGTTGGTGGAATTACTCCATCTTGCATGGCAAACAGGCCTGCTATGGCCTCTATAGCTCCAGCGGCACCCAGAAGATGGCCTGTCATAGACTTCGTCGAGCTTATATTGAGTTTATATGCATGATCTTTAAATACTCGCTTGATGGCGATACACTCAGCTTTATCACCGAGTGGAGTAGAGGTCCCATGTACATTGATATAGTCAATCTCGTCATGGTTCATCTTAGCATCTGCCAGTGCATCGATCATTACTTGGGTAGCTCCGAGACCTTCAGGGTGTGGCGCAGTTATATGATGAGCATCAGCAGTCATTCCTGCTCCTACTATTTCGGCTAGGATATTTGCTCCTCGGGCTTTAGCGTGATCGAGAGATTCTAATACAAAACCCCCTGCTCCTTCACCTATAACAAATCCATCACGATCCTTATCAAAAGGTCTTGAGGCCGTCTGAGGATCTTCGTTACGTGGAGATAATGCTTTCATAGAGGCGAATCCTCCGACACTTGTCCTCGTCACGGCTGCTTCTGAACCACCAGTAACAATAACATCTGCTCGACCTATACGTATTGTATCCATAGAAATGGCAAGAGCATGAGTTGATGTAGCACATGCTGACACAACACCATAGTTTACTCCTCTTAATCCATGCTTCATGGAGATATGACCAGCGGCTATATCTATTATGAGCTTAGGAATTAAAAACGGATTGTATCGAGGCGGGCCGTCGTTTTGGGCGGCATAGCTGATTTCGGATTCCAGAACTTCAAAACCTCCGATGCCACTGCCCCAGATTACACCGGCCTTAGTTAGATCGACTTGATCGAAGTCAATACCACTATTAGCTATTGCTTCATCTGCGCTCACTACCGCATACTGTGTGAAGGGGTCCATTTTTCGGACTTCTTTACGATGAAAGAAATCTTCGGGGTTATATCCCTTGATCTCGCATCCAAATGTCGTCCTGAACTGCGACGCATCAAAATTGGTAATAGGTCTTGCTCCGCTGACTCCATTAAACAAGCCTTCCTTATAGCTCTTAATGTCATTGCCAATCGGGGTGAGTGCTCCTATACCGGTAACTACTACTCTCCGCATATCATAAATTTACCAATTAGATAATGGCTGAAAATAAAAAATCCACAACCTGTGAAACACTGATTGCGGATTTTGGATTTTTAGAAATCAGCGATTACGCTTTAGCTCCCGTAAGGTAGCTAATTGCGTTACCAACAGTTTCGATTTTTTCTGCCTCTTCGTCTGGAATGGCGATGTCAAATTCTTTTTCAAATTCCATTATAAGCTCTACTGTATCAAGTGAATCTGCACCGAGATCATTAGTAAAGCTTGCTTCATTTGTTACTTCAGATTCGTCTACACCAAGTTTATCAACTATGATTTTTTTAACTTTCGCAGCTATCTCTGCCATAGTAATTGAGTTTTAATGAACCGCAATATTACGGTATTAAAAGTGAAC
>CAZAXY010000268.1:0-2891 GCA_964489125.1 uncultured Saprospiraceae bacterium | reverse complement strand
TTGCATCATGGCTTGTATTGGTCATATTCTTATATGGCATACTGCGATGGCGCGCCCTTAAGTGGTTACCGATATCACTATCAGCGGCTATTGCTTTTGGTTTGTTTGCGGGTCCACTAAGTATATTTGGAGCGACCTTGAAATCTCAAAAACAGAGATTGCACCAGATGATGACGAGTGCTGGATTACTAGGAGATGGTGTGCGAGATGTGGGCACTAAGCAATACGAAATATTTGATCAATTGAGGTTCCTAGATGACCGTTCAGATCTTTTATTTATCAATGATTGGTTGTCATCGCCTATAGCTCTTAAAGATGAATCAGGAAAGTTAGATACAAGCAATGCAGAGATAGTAGCACATCACTTTAATTTGGAGGGGGGCATCTTGACTGACGCTAATAGGGGATACCTTTCAATTGAAAGTGTTGGTGGATTCTTATATCCCATCGAGGATTACCGTTATCTTACTTCATTTGAGCTCTATAATAATGGTGCCACTCGACAGAATAGTTTTGCAAGTATAACAGATGGACTCTTGCAAGTTGATTATGAAAATACTGTTTATCCAGTCAGCTTATCTGATAGTATTAGAGTATGGAAGGATGATGATGCTTTCCCATCTGATCGTCAGTTTAAGTTGCCAATATCATTAGGGGAGAATAGCGCTGTTATATATTTTACTAATATTGAAGGTGAACTTAAAGGTATAGATTCTATCAGGGCGGAATTTGCCCGTGGATTTCTTCTGATCAAATAATGAGAATATAGCTACATCAACATCACATGATTAAAAAAATATACTGTGATCTCACAATACGCGTTTATCCATCACATAACAATTCTAACCAATGATCAAAGAGACCGCATCCATTATCATTTGTTTGCTCTTGCTAGTATCGTCTTCTTGCCGGAACTTGGGTGCTAAGGAAGTCAATCCCAACACTAATTCTCAAGCCTCACCATCTGAAGTTATTTCTGAAGAGAAAAAGCCTAAAAAGAAAATCAAGTTGAATCCTCTTGATTCGACGAAATTATCTTCAGTAGTGAGACTTTATGACGTGACCTCTCCTGATCAGTCTATGACATTGTCAGACAAGTTGATGGAGATATCTGGCATGACATATGACGAAGACACAAATAGGCTCGTTGTAAATAATGATGAAGACGGAATTATATATTATCTAGACTTGGATGGCCACATAGTTGAAGAAAAGAGCTTTAAGAAAGATGGAGATTACGAAGCGATAGAAAAAGTAGGAGATGACATTGTTGTAGCTAAGAGTAATGGTAATCTATACTTCTATAACGCAGATGTGCCAGAAACAGTAAAAGTCAATACTGATCTCAGTGATAATAATGACATTGAAGGCTTAGCATATGATGAAGACTACAATCTGTTGCTTATGGCTTGTAAAGGCGCCGCATTAACCGAAAAGAAAAGTAAACGTGAGAAGTTCATTTATGCTTATAATCTTAAGCTTGAAGTACTTCACAAGGAGCCATTTCTTGTCATGCGTGATGCCGTTCATCTCTCCTATGTAGAGTATCATATCAATGATATCACCCAAGAGCAGAAAGAAGACTTACATAAGAGAGTTAAAGGTTTTGCTCCTTCAGGGTTAGCCATTAATCCCATAAACAAAGATATATATGTGTTGTCAGCACGAGGCAGCTTTGCTGTTGTATATGATGCGGATCATGATTTTCAAGACATCTTGTTTTTTGACGAAAAGATGATGCCACAACCCGAGGGTATTTGCTTTAGTCCACAAGGGGAAATGTTTGTGAGCACAGAGGCAGATGAGGAGTCAGCTGCCAAGATATTCAGGTACGCTAAGAAGTAATCGAATGAGCCTATCATAATATCAACTGCATGATGCAGACGTCTTCCCATACACCTTGCTTAAATCCAACCTCCTTTTGTATGCCTACGATCTCATACCCTAAGGCCAAATTGTATGCTATACTTCTACGATTAGAGTTAAAGATCTTAGCGACAAGATGATGATACTTTAGTGATCTGCATTGATCTATAATGTACCGTTTGAATCTTGTACCGATTCCTTTGCCAGTAGCATCTTCTCTTAAGAACACAGCTGTCTCCGCACTATATCGATATCCTGCACGATCACTATATCTTTTAATAATTCCCCAACCGAGGACTCGCCCATCAATACGTACGATATAGAGTCGCTCTCGATCCTCCAATCCTATGATCCAATCATTGATATCCTGAGCGGAGTAATGCTGTTCCTCCATGGTAGCATTGTGCTTATCGATATGCTCATTGTAGATTTCTGCTATGTCCTGATAATCATCGGGACTAGCTAAATGGAATTGCTCAATCATAATCTTTTTATGTCGGTAGTCACTCGATCTAAGAATGTGTTGATTTGCTTCACATTAGCATTATAATTTAAGCGCCAGTCACCGTGATAATAACCTGGATATAGCATTAGTCTCGATGGACGATCTGACTGCTGTAGAGCTACGTACAATCGCTGGCTCTGATTACAGGGCACATAGCTGTCTTGCTCGCCATGTATAAGATAAAACGAAGGGCTGTCTCTTGTGATTAGTTCCGTGGCGTTGACATAATCTGGCTGTATGTATAACTTGATCAATCTCCTTGTGATTGGGTGAAAGTACTTAGGGTCATCGATAGCTAAGTCTGAAAAGCCATACCAGCTTACTACAGCATCGAAGATGCCATGTTTCAAAGCCGCATAATTGATGATCTGGGCGCCAGCAGATAGCCCCCAGCCGATGATATGGTCGGTATCGATATCCAATTCATCTGCTCTTGTTAGCAACCACTTATGCGCTGTAACAATGTCATCAATCGGTTCTGGAAACTTAGATTTAGGAAGCAAGCAATAAGCAACACTTG
>CAZAXY010000267.1:0-2946 GCA_964489125.1 uncultured Saprospiraceae bacterium | reverse complement strand
GCTTCTTGATCCCACTTGATGACATAGGCCGTACCATCACTATTCATACGTGCCGTACGTCCATTGCGATGGATAAACTCTTCTTCCTTTAGCGGTAGCTGATAGTGGATGATATAGCTGATATCAGACACATCGATGCCTCTCGCCGCTAAGTCTGTAGACAGTAATATTTTATCCGTACCATTTCTGAATTTGATGAGTGCTCGCTCGCGATCTCGCTGCTCCAACCCTCCATAGTACTGCCCATGTGCGATACCCATCTCTGTCAGATGATCACTGACATATTGGATTGTATCCTTAAAATTGCAAAATATGATGCCCTGTGCCTTGCCGATATGCTTGAGGAGCGCAACAAGGGTGTCCAGTTTATCCTTGCTCGGTGATGGCACCAACATTACCTTGAGCTGACTCTCACCTTGACTTTCGAAGTCCAGTTGCTCGGGGTTTTGCAATTTCAAGAATGCTGGCACATCAATTTTCTTCGTTGCAGAGGTGAGGATCTTCTTCTTGATGAATGGAAGCTCATAGACGATCTGCTTCATCTGCTTTTCGAATCCCACCTCCAGGGACTTGTCAAACTCATCGAGGATCAAGGTCTTAATATTGAATACTGATATAGTGCCACGTCTCAGGTGATCCCCTACTCTACCCGGTGTCCCAATCAATATGGCAGGAGGATGGCGTAATTCCTCAAAGTCCTTGGCAATAGGCCGTCCACCATAGACCGCATTAGCTTTATAGCCACTGCCCATCTCTCTGGTGACTTGCTCTATCTGTATAGCAAGCTCTCTAGATGGTGCCAAGATGAGGACTTGGGTTTGGTCAATATCCGAGTCCAGCTGAGCGAGCACAGGCAGCAAGAATGCCAATGTCTTACCAGTACCAGTGGGACTGATTAATATGACTTCATCATGAGACGAGATAGCTCGATTGGCATCGAGCTGCATTTCATTGAGCTCTTGGATGCCAAGCTTCTGTAATATCTTATCTGTGTTGAGGCCTGATGATGACATGCTACAAAGGTATCGTCTATATAATTAATGAGGCTAATCACACAGCTTAACGGTCAGATTAAGAATACCGTGAGGGGCGAATTATTGATCGCAGAAGTTCTGATCTGAGTACTAAAATAATCCATCAATAGTCTTGGCGAACTATTCTGACTAAAAGTTATGACAGAACTTAATAGCAGAATCATAACTACAATTCGGGTCAATATTATAAATGATAATCATTGCTCCTCAGTCGATTGAAATCGGCTATTTATCGAGTTGATGCAACCCTTACATTTTAATTGTCGTCCTTAGTCTAAACAACACATTAATTATGCAACATATCATCACATTCATCCTATTACTTTCTTCACTGGCCTTGACCGCTCAAAATAGTGGGGAGAAGGACTTAGAGACTTTTCGAGGTGTGGCGGTTTCGTCTTCGGTAGAAGCAACACTCGTCAAAGGAGATAAAAATCATATCTACGTTGAAGTCAAAAATGTTGACCTAGGCGATGTAAGGGTAGAAATCGAACAAGGCATCTTGTACGTCGGCAAGAAGAATAAAAATTGGAATTTTAACTGGAACAGCGGAAAACGCATCAAGGCAATCATCACCTATACTGATGAGCTAAACTATCTATCGGCAAGCTCAAGTGCTGATCTTATTACTGACGAAGTGGTCTACAGTGACCAACTCAAGATAAATGTGAGCAGTAGTGGAGACATGAATGTCGAAATCGAAGCTCAAGAACTCGACATCAATGTAAGCAGTAGTGCTGATCTCAACATCAAAGGATCGGCTCATAAAGCACGGATTAATGCCAGCAGCAGTGCTGATCTCAATGGTAAGAGACTGATCGTCGATGAAGCCAAGGTGTCTGCCAGTAGTAGTGCAGACGTATATATACATGTCAAGAATAAATTAAAAGCACAGGCAAGTAGCTCGGCAGATATAGTATACTATGGCAATCCAACTAATGTTGACAAAAGCTCAAGCTCCAGCGGAGACATAGAAAAGAACTAAAGATTGTCCTTGTTATGGCAAGGAATAAAACAGAAAAGCGCACCCCTAAATGGGTACGCTTTTCATTTGATTAAGAATGCAGTATTTGTTTATAGTTCTATAATAGTAATATTTCTAAATCGGATCATACCACCTTTACCTGCTTGAAAGGCTATTGGTCCTGCAGGCCAATCATCGTTGCTCAATGATGCAGTCTTTTTGCCATTGACCTTAGCGGTGATTTTACCATTCTTGCTCTTGATCGTCATGGTGTTCCATTTGTTGGTGGTTAGCACTTCATGGCTAGGAGGGACCCTTCTCACTATTGAGCCAGTTCTATTTTCCGTTGTTGGGTTGCTATCCCATATATTAATTTCATAGCAGCTATCAGCAGTGATCTCACCAGATTGGCATTTGACAAATATGCCCGAGTTAATAGTTGCATCAGGTAAGAAATCCAAACTCAGCTCAAAGTCATCATATGTTTTAGACGTCTTGATAAATCCCATTTCTCCTGCTGACTCTCCGACAATTTCAGTAGCGCTCAAACTCCACTCTGCGTCTCCCGCTATCTCCCAATCTCCAACATTACCATTGTATAATGCTTGTGGGGTCTTACACGCTCCAACTATAAGCACCATTGATAAAGCAAGCCATAATGCAGTTTTCATATTATGATTTTATTTAATGTGTTCAATAACTGTACCAGTTCTTATTGACGCAACTAATTCTACAGCGCCTTACCTGTTATTTTTGGTAAAAAACCATTCGCCAAATTCTAAGTTAACTCACCACCTCTATACAAAATATTTGTTTGTACTTTGGCTCAACAATTGAATAAGGCATGAAACTATCTACTCTACTTCTTTGCATAGGCTACTTATTCATCTTCAGCTGTAATGATCAGATTCATGAACCTGGATCCTCAGAACATATCTCTGATGTTAC
>CAZAXY010000266.1:0-3034 GCA_964489125.1 uncultured Saprospiraceae bacterium | reverse complement strand
TGACCATCACCAGAAATGATGATATCAGCGGATACTTTTTTGATCACTTAATCCCAATATTAGAAAACAGTTCCAACTTAGAAGTCGTGATGACGTTAAGTGCGCGATCGACCATATCAGTATAGACCCCAATCTTGTTTACCATGGTACAGAATTCGCTTGAATCAGGACACTGTGGCTTAACTTCGGCCAATTCATCTACTAATTTGCGAAGCGGGTCAAACTCTTTTTTCTTACGATTTTCAACAATTATCTTAAACACCTCATCAAGGTCTTTTTGGGCTTCATAGTAATCTTTACGGTCACCCGGCCTGTGTCTTTTTTCGATGAGCCGCCATTCTACCAATGCCCTCAAATTCATGTTGGCATTGCCTCGTGAAATCTGGAGTTCTTGCATGATTTCGTCGGCACAAAGAATTCTACTGGATACGAGCATTAAGGCATGTATATGACCCATGGTTTTATTCACTCCCCAGTTACTGCATAGGACGCCCCAGTCTTGAATAAACTTCTTTTTTGCACTTTGTAATTCCATTATGTTTCGAAAACCTGTAGTCTTAAATGTCAATCTTAACATAATGTTTAAACATTTTGCTAAAAAGCTTAACAAAAATTAATAGATTTCGATTGTCTTATCTTATGATCCTAATATCTGTAATCTTATCGCCTTGCTGAATCTCATGGACTATCTCCATTCCAGAAACCACCTTGCCGAATATGGTGTACCTGCCATCTAAATGGGGAGTTGGCGAGTGAGTAATAAACCACTGTGTCGACTCAGTATCAGGGCCAGCAGAGGCCATGCCGATATATCCCCCTTGATCATACGATATTTTACTGAATTCAGAGCGAATGGTGTAGTCTAAACTACCATAGCCATCTCCTCTCGGACACCCTGTCTGTACTACAAAGTTTGGTACTACACGATGAAAAACTTTGCCATCATAAAAATCCAAGTTTACAAGCTTGGCAAAATTCGCTACTGTACCAGCGGCCTCGTTAGGATATAGTTTCAACTCGATATTACCTCTATCCGTGAGTATGTATACAATGGATGAATAAGTCAAAGACCCGATTTCAGTCCAATCTATAGGATGGTTGTAGTCAACCTTGATATCTTGATATTTTTCATCCTTGAGATAGGCTATGGTTTTTTCGATCTCGATTTTAGTTTCGAGATGCTCAGGAATTTTGAGTCTTCGAGAGGCCGATAGGAGCAGCTCAATTGATTCGATTTCGTCTTTAAAACCTAAAGTTTCATCTCTAAGCACAACACTCGCTATGGCCATTGCGCCAGAATTATCGGTCTCGAATACCGCAAGTAAATAGCCCAATATATCTGACCTCACTTTTTCTACAGCGCTCTTAGTCCTATATACATTTTTAAATTTTTCTGCCTTTAGAATATTTGGGATTGCTCCGATTGCGGCACTTACCACAGGCAACTGCCTCGCCTTTATTCCCTTCTGATAAAACACTTCATAATTAATTGGATCGTATGATAAAGCTTCTATGTAACTGGCTATTTGATACGGTGAACTCAATTTGGACATGGCAATCTGGACTTCATCTGCTGCTCTTTTTCTCGTATTGGACAAATAGTACGGGACTGCTCGTAATACTCCGGCATAAAGCCTGGCCTTGACCGCAGGCCTCAAATCTTCCTGACATAATCTTATGATAGGTTTGATGCCATTGGCCGGAATCGTGTTTTTTATCAATTCTGCCGTGGTAATGGCAACATGTGGGTTATTATCTGATAGATAGCCAATGATACTATCTCGAAATGCATAATATTGATAACTAGACAAACTCCTGATTCCATTCACTTTAATACGGTAGTCTGTAGCTTTGGCTATTTCACCCAATATGGGTTGTAGCAACTGTTGATCCCCTCCTCTGGCAATAGCAGGAAGTAAGCACATCTTAATACGTGGATCATCACTCTCTTTATAAGCCAGGAAGAGCTGTTCATCTAAGAGTGTTAAATCTAAATTTCTGAATCTATAAAAATAGTTGGCAGCTACCACTCTTACTTGTGCTGAGATCTCTTGATCCAATAGAAATGACAACATCTTTTCTGTTCCCTTAGGATCTATCATTCCTCTTAATCCAAACTGATATAGCGACCTTGCTTGACCTAATAAAAGGTAGTCATGAGTCTTGAGATAAGTTGACTGCTCAGCAATGAAGTCGAGCATCTTCTCATCACCTACTTTTCCTACGGCTTCCAGTATTCTCATACGACTCTCATTGTTGATATCTACAGTATCCTGATATGCAAATGCTGTAACCAAAATCTCTCTACTGATTTCTGGTTTAGCGCTTTGGCCTAATGCAAAAGCTGCAACTTGTCTACAATCTTCCGAAGGATCTCTAGTGAGAATGTTGTTAAGTTGATCATGGGCATCATGATCCAAGATTGAGCCATATACTTGGGCCGACAGGTATCTTTTAGTTGCATCAGGCTCATTGAGATAAGTATTCAAAACGTCTTCTCTGCGTTCATCTCCAGAATCAATGATTTGCTGAATATCTGATTTGGACCAGTCTATATTAATACTAGTGTCCACTTCTCCCGAAGGTGGTATACATCCTAAAATCAAGGTAGCAAGACCTATATATATTAATAGATGATGGGATCGGTTCATAGCAGGATCATTAATTAATGCTAATATAATCTAACGTTCAAAATGACAGTGTGTATGCCAATGTTCTAAGAATCAATCGTCTCTTCAATAGAGCGATAGGTGAAACCAAGTTGATTGATCGATTTATGGTTGTCATAATCAATATTACACTCCGCTAACATTAGCCCCTGATCACTATTACTATTGGATAGACCTAAAATTGATCCTAAACTATTTTTCCACCCTGACTGATACGCTGAGACTTCCTTATGGTCTAATGCTTCATACAATTCCTTATGCGTAATGTTAAAGGCAGAACAGATATACTTTTCATCATCTAAGCCACGATCCACCAATATTTTGATCATATCCACGATATCTTGACTGCTCACTATAGCTGTTGT
>CAZAXY010000265.1:0-3050 GCA_964489125.1 uncultured Saprospiraceae bacterium | reverse complement strand
ACTGCACCGTTTCTTTTCCTTTGTTTGTCTTAGTACGATACTTGATGATTTTAACAGCCTCAAGGCTATCGTAATCATACCCTAAGAACTCAGCATTGTCAGACTCGTGAACTGGTATCCAGTCACCAGTTTGCGATTCAGCATCCTTACGACTTCGTTTCTTCTGATCAGCAAGGCACGATTGAAACCCTGCTTCATCAATGGTCCAGCCCTTCTCCTGTGATATCAATCTCGTTAAATCAATCGGAAAACCATAGGTGTCATACAGCTCAAACGCCACATCACCTGCTAATACCCCATCGCTGATCTTCACTTGACTCAGGCGCTTCAAACCTTGCTCCAGTGTCCTTAGGAAAGACTTCTCTTCCTCAAGGACAATCTTCGCCACGAAATCCTGCTGCTGTGATAGCTCTGGAAATACATCTTCAAAATATTGAGCCAAAGACGGTATCAACTTATAGATCAGTGGCTGTGATGTGTCAAGAAAGGAATAGTAATAACGCACAGCTCTGCGCAAGATCCTTCTGATCACATAGCCAGCTCCTGTATTAGATGGAAGCTGCCCATCTGCAATACAGAACGATACAGCCCGGACATGATCTACTATTACTCTAAAGGCGATATCCTTCCGTGCATCGAGATCATATGATCCTTCATATTTCTTTCCAGTTAGCTTCTCCAGTTCTGCTACAAATGGTGAGAAGACATCCGTGTCATAGTTTGATTTCTTGCCTTGAATGGCCATACATAGTCGCTCAAACCCCATACCCGTATCGATATGCTTTGCAGGTAGGGTTTGTAGGGATCCGTCTGCCTTTCTATTGAACTGTATGAATACGAGATTCCATATTTCTACTACTAACGGGTGATCCGCATTGACGAGCTCCTTTCCACTGTCACCTATTCTATCTGCATCAGGTCGCAGGTCAATATGTATCTCAGAGCAAGGCCCACATGGACCTGTCTCGCCCATCTCCCAGAAATTGTCCTTACGGTCAAAGTATAATACTCGATCTGATGGGACATATTTCTTCCAGATGCTAGCAGCTTCTTCATCCGCCTCTAATCCATCCGCTTGATCCCCTTCAAATACTGATACATATAATCGGTCCTTCGGTAGACCATATACTTCAGTGAGTAACTCCCATGCCCATGCAATAGCTTCTGTCTTAAAGTAATCTCCGATTGACCAATTACCAAGCATCTCAAACATAGTATGATGATATGAGTCAATCCCTACCTCCTCGAGGTCATTATGCTTGCCAGATACACGGAGACATTTTTGAGAATCTGCGATCCGTGGGTTGTCTGGAGAGGCATTCCCTAAGAAGAAATCCTTGAACTGATTCATGCCCGCATTAGTGAACATCAGTGTTGGATCATTCTTGTTGACAATGGGGGCTGAAGCTACTATTTTATGTCCTTTACCTTGAAAGAATTCAAAGAACTTTGATCTTATCTCTGTAGATGTCATACTGAATCGGGTTTTGAAAAAATGCGCCTGAAATAGACAACTAATTATCAACGAGTTATCAATATCAAATTCTCATATATGAAAAATTTAGGAATATGTTCTAAAAGTTTTGCTGAATCCAACTCATCTGTTAACTTCGTCACCCAATCCATGAACTTTTCACCTATTTTTTGAGGCGACTCAAAAGTAACATATAGATGTGAAACCCAATTCTGATGAATAGAGAAAAGTACATTTTTAACCCTACTACACTTCAATACGAAAAACAAGAGCTTACATTCAAGAAGACGCTCTACTCAGGAACTAAATATCTTTCTGCAGTAATCTTTACTTCTTTAGTGGTATTTGGTTTGGGATATAAGTTTTTACCTACACCAAAAGAAAAGGCACTCGAAAGAGAAATAGATCAGATGGAGTTTCACTATCAAAACTTGTCATCGCAGCTCGATCGATTAACAGGAGACATAGATCTGTTACAGAAAAAAGATGCCGATGTTCATAGAGCTGTATTCGGAATGGATCCAATTGATGATGGTGTTTGGAACGGTGGTATTGGTGGTAGAGAAAAATTGGTACATCTAGGTAACAACTTAGAAGCTAACGAACTACTCGATGTAGCACTTACCAAACTAGACAAGTTGAAGAGAAAGGTAGATCTGCAGACCGAATCTATGGATAGCATAGGAATCTTAGCAGAATTACATGCCGATAAGTTGGCTTCAGTACCAAGTATAAAGCCGATCCAAGAAGATAAATTGAAGCGCAAGGTCAGACATATGTCGGGATTCGGCATGCGACTTCATCCTGTACATAAGGTCAAGAAAATGCACGAAGGGATAGACTTCACCGCACCTAGAGGTACAACTATTCAAAGTACAGGTAATGGTAAAGTAGTTAAAGTTCAGAAAATCAGAACTGGCTACGGAAATAATATAACAGTAGATCACGGATTTGGCTACACTACACTTTACGGTCATATGGACGAGGTATTCGTCAAGAAAGGCGATGTTGTTACCAAAGGACAGCCGATAGGTACCGTAGGAAGTAGTGGGACGTCTACTGCACCTCACTGCCATTATGAAGTTAGAGTTAACGGCCACCCCGTTAATCCTATCAATTATGTAATGGACGGGCTAACACCTAAGGAGTATCAAGAGCTCGTAGTTAAAGCGTCAGCTGAAAATCAAAGTTTGGACTAAGTATCAGAGTAGCATTGTTGCAGCTTCGAACGATCTATCGTATAGAAACTCATTATCATACTCCATCGAAAATATCATCAACATTAATTGGGAATAACAAAATCTACAGCAGATTTTACTAACTGGATATCAACATCTGGATGCTCAGCTATAATCCGATTAATGCGATGACGGTTCTTTCTATGACCTACGTCATGTAAGAGGATATGCTGCACTCGTTCTCCATAGACACGGTTCATCTCCAGATAATAATCTATATCGCTTTCTGCTGAGTCGCCTATCAGTATGAATTTCTGAGTATTGAAGGTACTTATGACCTTATGTGTATAATGGCTCGTATTTGACCCCTTTAGTGGCGCAAGCTGACCCCCTAAGAA
>CAZAXY010000264.1:0-3071 GCA_964489125.1 uncultured Saprospiraceae bacterium | reverse complement strand
CTCCGACACAATCACCAATCGCATTATTGTCGAGCACGAGGTAGCGGGAGATTATCTGCTTAGGATACAGCCTGAACTATTACTTTCTGGTACATACAATCTAAAGATACTGGTCGAGCCTTCGTTGGCATTTCCAGTAAGTGGTGGTGAGGAGCAAGATATCGGCAGCATATTTGGCGTGCCAAGAGATGCAGGAAAGCGTGTGCATGAAGGCATAGATATATTCGCTAAGCGGTACACACCGATTGTCAGTGTGTCTGACTGTGAGATCACCTTTGCTGGTGATAAGGAGGGAAGCCTGGGAGGGACTGTAATCTGGGCTCGTGATACACTCAGGGATCTCACCATGTATTATGCTCATCTCCAAGAGGTGTCTGTTGAGAAAGGGGATTATGTACAACGTGGAGATACCATTGGAACAAATGGCAATAGTGGTAATGCAGTTACCACCTATCCACATTTACACTTCGGGATTTATGACCGTGGTGCGGTAGACCCATTTCCATATGTGGTAGAAACGCGCAAGAATCCATCCTCCATATTAGCCGATAGTTCATGGCTTAATAAGTCTATCAGGGTTGATAATCCTAACGGAAATAATAGAAACTTGTATAGTCGTCGACTTGATCAATATATGAGTCATGATGAGTATGCCAATGTAATAGGGGTTACCTCGACTTACTACAAAGTGAGAAAGGCCACAGGTGAGCTGAGTTATGTGTTCTATGACCATATTGAAGGGCTTAATCGACCCATACAGAAAGTTCAACTTGAAGAGGAAATCAAATTATATACAAGCCCTGAAACAGATGTAGCGCATTCTACAGTACTTACTAAAGGGACATCATTGCGAATTCTTGCTAAGTCAGCAGAGATGAGTTTTTGCGAGCTTGATAATGGCAATCAAGGGTGGGTAGAGATTTGATAACTGATCTTATAATTATTGATTTAGCGAACACAATTGTGTAAAATGAATTATACAATTAGGCTCTTTCATATGATTGATGTGCACATTACATGACACCCGAATTTGATTTATGAAGTATTTATTATTCTTTGTTACAACTATTCTACTCCCGATTATGGCGACTAGTCAAAGCGATATTACATATCAAGAATTCTTTGCCGACATATCAGAAACTCCTGATACCTATGAAGCTCATACAGTAGCAGTACGTATGATTGAAGGACTTGGCTTTAGATTTTACTGGGGGACTCATGATCTATCGGATGAAGACTATTTATTCAAGCCTACCGAAGATACCCGAGGCATTGGAGAGACCTTGGATCATATACTTGGATTGTCTAACATGATACTCAATGCTGTTCATGGCCGAGCCAATGGTGCTTCAGATCATGGAGAATTAGATTATCATGCCAAGCGCCTTGTGGTGCTACAGAATCTATACGAGGCAAGATCCGTATTGATGGCTGCGTCAGACGGAGATATGGATGATATGGGGATCATTTTTAAAAGAGGAGATTCAGAACGCAAATTCGATTTTTGGTATGCTATAAATGGTCCTATTTCAGATTCATTATGGCATGTAGGACAAATTGTGTCTTACCGACGTATGGCCGGAAATCCATTTAATGGCAAGGTCAGCGTCCTTACAGGTACCGTGCGTAACTGATTAGTCCCATATCAAGCAGACAACCTGAGAAGTGGAGGATAATAATGAGGTAATCACAATAATAGTAGGCACTAACGCAGAGAGTGGTACAACTCGAGCAGTTGCTGCTGCATATGAGCATGTACTCACAGCACGTAACATTCCATTTCAGCTATGTGATCTAAAAGATATCCCAAGAGATATCATATCTCCAGATATGTATTTTAACCGTAGTGAAAGCTTTGTGAAATTTCAAGAGCAGTACTTGGAGCATACGGATAAATACATAATCATAATTCCTGAGTATAATGGAGGTATCCCTGGCATATTCAAACTTATGATTGATTGCAGTGATATCACTACATCCTGGTGGGGTAAGAAGGCATGTCTTACTGGCGTCTCGGCTGGTCGGTCTGGTAACCTGAGAGGATTAGACACACTTACGAATTACCTCAACTACTTAAAGGTTGATGTCTTAAAAAACAAAATTCCTATTTCTCGGATTGACGATCTGGTAAACGAGGGCAAACTCATAGATCAGACTACGATCGATGTAATTACAGCGCAAATAGATGATTTTCTGAGGGCTTAACCCTGTATTCTTGGTCAATTGCCTTGCAAAACGACAATCGTTTGTGTTTTTGTTTGATATACGGGATACATTGAAATTTCATAAGTTGATTTTAATAATGGTACCCCAACTGTTAATAACCTTTTGAATAGACGGGTTATGAGCCGCCGAAAGGCGGCTTTTTTTGAATCCCTATGTTGAAACTCATATCTGAATAGCTAAAGTTAAACCTCAATACCCCAGGAGGCTCTTCATCTAAGTGTAATCCTATGCCTGCACCTGTCAACCGCCAATGATCAATCAAATTGGGGAGCCTTTTTTTAGGGTTGTAATCTTGATCTATTGGATATATATCGTTTACTCGAGTGTGGAACAAGTCCTGTCTAATATGATTCAACTCTTGACTTAGAATCAACTTGGGTCTGCTATGGTGAATACTCTCATAGAAAACCTTGAGTAGGAATAGTTGCAGTGGAAGTTTTGCTAGTTTTCTAGTGTTAGGAGGTATTTTATCTATAACCCCCAGCTTTAATCGTCGTTGCATAAATGGGGCTGAGGCCACAACTTCATGCTCAAATCGAGCAAAGCGATTGTTGCAATTCCTACAGACTTGACCTTTGCTGAGTACATAATGAATATTGCCAAGCGAGCGAGGGACGATATGTTCAACTGTTTCGGTGCTGTGCTCTTGGAGACATATGATGCAACGTGACATCTACAATACTTACCTCTCTGATGGATATTGCAATCCTATGAGTTTTCTTATTGAATCTAAACTATTACTGAGGTCAAGGCTGAATTGATGAGCTAGGATTTCTGACTCCTTCTGACCGGTTCTTAGACATTTGTGTACTTCTTCAATCTCGTAGAGGTATCCGTTATGATCA
>CAZAXY010000263.1:0-3101 GCA_964489125.1 uncultured Saprospiraceae bacterium | reverse complement strand
GATGTGCTTTGGCCGGATTTTAAAAAGGAGCACCTACACAAGGCTATAATGACCTACCAAAATCGAGAAAGGAGGTTTGGCCTAACAGGAGAGCAGTTAATTAATTCTTAATGCAGGGTTAAATATGAAAACAACAAGCGAGGTACATATAAAAGACTGTTCTTTTGGAAGTCCATATTCAACAAATATGATAAGAATAGTCGTTCTACTTCTCTTGGGATTCTGTCTTTCATGGGGAAGTCTCAAGGCTCAAAACACTAATCCATTAGCTCCTGGTTTCGTGGAGTTGGATTATAGCAATAAGAAGATCTACCATATTGCTCAAGTCAATATCACTGGCGCTGAGAGACGTGATGACAATGCCATCAAGTCAATTACAGGGCTTCGTGAAGGTCAAACTATTGAGATTCCAAGTGAGCGATTGTCCAGAGCAGTCAATGAATTGTGGAGACTACGTTTATTCTCAGATGTCGAGATTATGTTGGACAAACTAGTCAAAGACAGTGTGTATCTAACCGTTCAGCTTAAGGAACAACCTACTCTCTCGGGATATCAATTCAACAATGTCCGTAAGATTCAGCAAGAGAACCTGATTGAAGAACTCGGAGAAACGTTCAGAATCGGGGGTATCATATCAGATAATGATCGCAACGTCGGAGCCAATAAACTGCGACAATACTACGTTGATAAGGGCTTCTTAGATGCAGAAGTTACAATGACTCCTGTCGAAGATACAGAGTTGCAAAACACTGTCAAAATGCTCATCAATGTAGAAAAGAATGAAAAAATCAAGATCAAAAAGATCAATATAATCGGCAATAATGCGATAAAGGATCGAAAGCTGAAGAAACAACTGAGCGATACAAAACAAAAGGGAACATTCCTCAAAAAGTCAAAGTTCGTCAAAGCAGATTACGAAGCAGATAAGAAAAGTCTGATCCAATACTATATCCAAAATGGTCATAGTGATGCTCAGATCATCAGAGACTCAGTATGGCGAGATAATAAAGGCTTAGTCAATCTGAACTTATATATCGACGAAGGAGTCCAATACAAATTTGGTGATATCAAATGGAAAGGGAACTCTTTATATACTGATCAACAACTTGCAGCCGTGTTAAACATACCAAAGGGTACTGTATTTAATCCTGACGACCTAGCGCAGCGCTTAGAATTTAGCTTGGATGGGCGAGATATCTCTTCATTATACATGGACAAAGGCTACTTATTCTTCAACGTTGATCCTCAACAAGTTGCAATACGTCAGGACACCATTGACATAGAGATGAGGATATTCGAGGGGCCACAAGCAACGATTGATAAGGTAACTATCAAGGGTAATGATCGTACTCATGAGGATATTATCCGTCGTGTAGTAAGAACAAGGCCAGGCGAAAAATTCAGTCGCTCTGATATCATCCGATCCCAGCGCGAGATAACCAACTTAGGGTATTTTGATCCAGAAGATCTTGGCATCAATACGCCTGTTAATTATGAGCGTGGCACTGTTGATATAGAGTATACCGTGGTTGAAAGACCATCAGATCAACTTGAGCTCTCTGCTGGTTACGGAGGATTTGAGGGGTTAATAGGTACCTTAGGTGTGACCTTCAATAACTTCTCACTTGAGAATATCAGAAACAAGACTGCCTGGTCTCCGCTACCTACAGGTGACGGTCAACGCCTCTCGCTTCGACTGCAGTCTAATAGTCGATTCTTTAGATCATACAACTTTAGCTTCACAGAACCTTGGTTAGGAGGTAAGAGGCCAAATGCTTTTACTGTGGGTTGGGCCTTGTCACAGTTTGATAACTCTTCCTTTAATGCGGGATCACTAAGTATCAATAGATTCTTCGCTGGTTTAGGGACTGCCCTTAAGTTTCCAGATGATTTCTTTACTTCGTCTACTACCATCAACTTAGAGACCATCGATTTGGACAATTTCGCAACAGGATTCTTGGTGAACAATGGTTCATTTAAGAACTTCAATATTCAGCAAGTTTTCTCCCGTAGCTCTATAGCTAATCCACAGTTTCCTACCAGTGGTTCGAGGATTTCCCTTACGATACAGTTCACCTTACCTTACTCCTTATTCAGAAAAGATAACTTCTGGGTACTTGATGGAGAAGAGAGAGAAACAGCTGTTCAAAATGAAGTACGCACTTTGGGTGTGAGAAACCTAGCGAATTTTGATGAAAACGTTTTCATATCAAACCTCGAAGAGGCTCGCAGATTTGAATTCTTAGAATATCACAAGTGGAGAATCGATGCCGAATGGTTCTATAATATTACAGGCAAGCTAGTCTTTATGACTCAGGCTAAATTAGGGTTCTTAGGGACATATGATAGCAGTATTGGAGATGTACCCTTTGAGCGATTTCAGCTCGGAGGTGATGGCCTTTCTAATCAGAATGCAGGTATTCAAGGTACTGACATCATCGCCCTGAGAGGCTATGAGACTGAGGATATCTCTGTAGATGACAACGCCAACGGTGGAGGCATCATCTTTAATAAGTTTACTACAGAGTTAAGATATCCATTATCGACCAATCCTAACTCCATAATATATGCAACTGCCTATTTCCAAGCTGGTAATCAGTGGGATTCTTTCGGTGACTATAATCCGTTTGACCTCAGAAGAACTGTAGGCGTTGGAGCAAGAGTATTCTTACCAGTATTTGGTCTCTTAGGATTTGACTATGGTTTTGGTTTAGATAAGACTGTAGCTAATCCTGGTCTCGGCCCATTAGGTAAGTTTAGCATCGTATTAGGCTTTGAGCCAGATTAAGGTACTGTTAAAACAAAAAGAAAAAACAAATTTCACTTCTAAACACACGTCATACAAAAAAATCGATTAAACAACTAAGGCCTAATCGGTCTACAAAAAACTACAAATGAATAGAATATTAACACTCGCTTTTTTAATCCTACTGGGGTTACAATTGAATGCTCAGAAGTATGGATATGTGAATTCGTCGCAATTATTAGTCAATCTTCCTGAAGTCAAGACTGCCGATAGCTCGCTTGAGGCATATCAGAAGCAACTGATCACTAAAGGAGAAGAAATGGTTAAAAGCTTTGAGACAGAATACAGAGCATAT
>CAZAXY010000262.1:0-3106 GCA_964489125.1 uncultured Saprospiraceae bacterium | reverse complement strand
ATAAAAAGCTAATTAACGCTTAAGCTGCTTATTCAAAGCCCTACTGTCAAATAGATGGTAGGGCTTTTTTTGAATATGATCGGGTTTATGCAGAACTCCCTAACTACATGATCATTTAGAAGACGATTCCATCATTTGTAGGAGTTCTCTCGAGGCTTGATATTTGCTCGAGTTTGTCGAAATACCCAACAGCAATTCTTGAGCTAATGCGGGTTGACTATTCCTGAGGTAGCTCAATGCTTTGTAATACTTGACTTCATTGACGAATATGGGAGCTTCCTCACTTACCTCGTCTAATAGCTCGTTGGCCTGTGCCACTTCATCAGATCCGATTAGAGCCAGGGCATAGTAGTACCTTACCTCAACATTATCTATAGTCGAAGGATCAAGACTTTTTACCGCTTGCTCATACGATTCATTATTGAATAATACTTGAAATCGGACTAAATCCTCCTCCGATGTTCCCTTAGTCTGAAAGCTAGCGGGATTTGGATTGAAGTACAGCGCATATAGCTGTGTTGGGGTAATCACCTCCTCTTTAGTCTGATATTTAGTCGTGATCCAGACCGCTCCTAATAACCCAAAAATCAAAAGTAGGATCAAGATTATTCTACGGTTCGATTTAGAGTCTGTAACGATCTTTTCGATCTTGATTTGTTCATTATGAACATCAGCTAAATTTTGCAGTGCTTGATCCAAGTCATTTTTACCAGCACTATAACCATTCATGATCTTATAGTCTGCAACTAGCGCTCTGAGTTCATCATCCGTCTGAAGGTCAATCTCAAACTGGACGATCTCCTCAGGCGCCATCAGCCCTGATATATACCTTATGATGTCTTCTTCACTATTGTTCATGATATGATTTATAGCTCTGATAATCGTGATTAGATAACAGCAATTCCCTCCAGCGCTTCATACACGCAAACTTTCTCCTATATACTGTATTAGTTGATTTCATGCCTAATTTGCTCATAATATCTTTCATGTCGACACCATCTTGAACCATCCTGATTAATTCTTGACAAGTCGCACTGAGCATCGCATAAGTCCCGTCAAGGGCTCTTTTTAGGCGTTTATTCTGATCCAGCGTTTCATATTCCTTGGCGTCTTCTTTAGGTTCTCTACGATGGTCTTCAGTACTTACCTGAGGCAGTTTAGATTTTTCCGAAGATTATCTATCCACTTATTACGGCATATTCTGAAGAGGTAAGGCGCTATATCCCCAGAAACGTTCAGTTTATCCTGATGAGCACTTATAATAAGGGTCTCAAGGGCATTATGAAATATGTCATGGGCGTCATCCGACGTGCCAGAGTTTTTTAATATCCAGGTCTTCACCTTAGGTAATACCGTCTGATATAGATCCCTGAGGAAGCCCTTGTCCCCCTGTTTTAGAAGGACGATATAGTCTTTTGTTGTTATCGACTTACCGGTCACTGATCCCCCTACTTAAAATCAATTCATGCATGCTAAGAAAAATATATCACACCCTAAGGTAAGATAACAAAATCGTGAACGAGGAGAAAGTGACACATGAGCAGAGATGAAATTCTGCTCAGACTTTCTCTAATCTTCTAAAGCGATAATCATGAATATTTTTGATTGGATTTGGAGCCTCATCGTTGGTGAGGACTCTGAGGATATTTAAGTGTGGAGGGGCTTTTCTGCCATTAAGAGAAGTCCCTTTCTTTTCAACCACGATAGCAGTGCAATTGGTTGCGTGTAACCAATAAGGTTCTTTCGATTTAGATTTCTAACGAGATTATACTCTTTTAGAAACGAGAATAAATTGTAATGAGCTTCATGGTACTTTTTGCTGAAGAGGTTTTTATTACGGTTCAGATACCTCAATGCATTGTAAATCTGATTGTCTACGAAATCTATATCATAATCTGATTCTATATAAGATATGATAAGCCTGGATTTCATCCTTAATTCATCGTTCTTGTCAACATAGGTCGCAATGCTCGATAGTGCAATAACCTCATCATAGCGATCATGAGTAAATGAGATGATTCCTTTAGATACCACAAGCGTTGATGCTCTTAAATGTAGATCCAGCTTTGAGCTATGTTCTTCGGCGAAAAAGATCATGTCTTCATAATCACCACGTAAAGCCAAAACATTGATCATGTTGGTATAAAAACGAGAGTCCAGCGTACCATTAAATAGGTAATACCCATGATCCAATCCAATCTGGTAAATCCAGCATATCTCTGCGTACCATTCACTCTTCAGATCTGTCAATTTTGAGACTATATACTTTCTCATATATCCCAGCGCGATCTGACAAGTTGTTGGGTCTAAGGATTCATGATGCGCTTCAAAAAGTTCCCGACAAACATGATAGCAAGCGTCAGTCTGATGTTTGTTTAGTTCATAAAGAGATCGCATCATGATATAGTGTACCGACTGACTCCTATGACATGATGGATTCAGTGCTTCATCTATATCGGTATAGTCACGACTGGTGATCCTCGACCAGTTATAGGACTCAGCCCCATATAATACATCTCTGTATTTCTTCTCAGCTATATGAGCTTCTGTCAGATCTCTGAACAAGTCCTGATCTGACTGATATTTGATCGGGTTGTCCGAATAATACAGCTCATGTAGGTATGCTCTTTTCTGGCTGAGCTGTTTTAGGGTGTCATGACCGAGGTCAGATACTTGTGGAGTTTTCTTATTAGCCCAGCTGTATAGTTTTCGCTTGTTGTAAGCACGGGTTAAGGCAAATTCTTTGGCCTCTTTATCATTGATGAGGTCATGGTGTACTAAGTACTCGTCCACGATAAGCTTGAGTGTAGAAAGTGCATTAAGCACACTTTTATGGCTATTGGATTTAAGGACTTTCTCTTTTACATCAGCAATGGATAATTGATCTGTAGATATTTTATCTACATGCTTCTTAAGAAAGAGAAATAGACGATTGATGTCCGATCCTTCCGAGGTATGTAACAGATGATACCTTTTCAATCCATTCCATTCATCTCGGTTTAAGACCTTTAATAGTGTGAATAGTTTCTGTGGCTGCGCAGTAATCATAGTTGATGATGCTATAATTATTTGGATGTGCAGACATCGTAAAATACTGAATTTCAGC
>CAZAXY010000261.1:0-3111 GCA_964489125.1 uncultured Saprospiraceae bacterium | reverse complement strand
GTTAGATTAGTCTGCCAGCTATCTGTGAATGTATTTCTGCCGTACGCTGCACTGATAGGACCTAGCGGGCTATCATATGAAGCGATGGCGCCATACCCCCAAAATGATAATTGCAGATCCTCAGCTCGATCTACTACAAACTGAAAGGCTCGCTCTCCGCTAATATAATCAGTTACAAAGCTGAGATAGACATTACTCAACAGCTGCGCACGCAGATCCAGCCTCCCATGAACGACCTCCGACAAGTGAAACTGATCAGTATTAAGCCCGATGAATGGGATACTAAGTGGATCTCTCTCCTCTATTCCGCCCACTCTAAAGTTATCCAAGAAAGACACTGTGCTCTTCCACCCCAGCGTCCCTGACAAGGATGCAGTAAAAAATTTCGTGGGACTGCCAACAGCTTTTAGTCGTATAGCGGCTAGCGTGTAGTCCTCTTCTACCGGAATGAACTCTTGTGGTGTGAAATTAAATTCCTTAGAGGTACTGAGTTCAATCTGGTGACGTACAGAAAACTCAAACAAAAGTCCTTCACTTGCAAAGTGAGGTTGGTTTAATGTGTTGTACTCAAAAAATGCCCTCAACTCGCCGTTTCTTCTGTCATAAATCTGCAGTCCATCATTTAGACGAGTAAGCTCAATCTGATCACCTCTGAAGCCAAGGTTTATCCCGTACCAGTATTGATTATTAGGTTCTCGTGCTACACCGACATTAACATCCCATCCAGTGTATTTATAATCCTTCAATCGAGTATCATCCCTAAATGAAAAGAACGTCTGTCGATTGATATCTGAATCCAACATCAAGATAAGATCCTTCTTCTCCCCCAGTCTGTAATCGTAATCCAAGGATGCTCCAATCCTATCGGATAATCTTATAGTGGCACTGAGCACTGAAGGTTGAGCAAGTTTGTTTCTGATATCGGCATGAAGTATCAACCCTGCTCCAGTCGTCGTAAAGTAGTTTAGATTGGCAAATAGATCTATATGATCCTTTGGCTCAGCAATGATAGATATCTTGCGTTTTCCGGATTGATCAGCATCGATTATATAAGAAACATTCTCAAAATGTTTAGATCCATAGACTTTATTGATCGATGTCTCAATGGCCTCATACTCAATGGTCGACGCTCTCTTTTTGCCGAATTTGAATCGAGCGAAATCGTCAAATGGTTCTGGAGTGTTGGGAAAGCTAATCTTCGATAGTCTAAGTGCCTCTGGTGGATTAAAACTCGCCACTTCAGGTCGATACTCAGGAAGTCGGCGCTTGAGCTCATCGATAGCATCCTCATGCAAGCTCGCCGCCTGATATCCCTTATGATAAAACAAGTCCACCTCCTTAAATGCGAAAGTACCTTCATCATGTATATCTGGTTCGATCAAGATATCAACCAGCTCCTTTTGTTCTTTACTATCCAAGATGCTCATCATAAATGCAGACTGCGACAACACATCAAATAATGAATTTAGCTCTTCCTTGGGCTCCAATACTCCTCCTACATACACACCGATCAATATGTCTGCTCCTAGTTCTCTATTTTCTTGTGCTGGCAAGTTTCTAATCAGGCCACCGTCAACATATAACCTACCTTTAATCTCTATTGGCGGGAACACACTCGGTATGGCCATGCTGGCTCGAACCGCTCGACTCAGGCTACCTTGTTCAAAGGTCTTTATATCCCCAGTTTCTATATCTACCGCCATACATCTGAACGGTATTTCTAAATCATCAAAATGTTCCAGGTGATCTGCGGGAGAATATAATCTACTAATTAGCAGGTCAAGCTTATGTGTATTAATAAAGCCCTGTGGGAGGTTAATCTCACCGTCTTTTATTAAGAAGTTCAGTGCAAACCGGTTGTGGACGTCTTTTTCGGATGGGGCTACCTCATTAAGCTTAATATGGTTAGACAATACCTCATCCCAATCTACGGATTTTGCAATGCGCTCGATCTCGTAAGAACTATATCCCATGGCATATAGTCCACCTACAACAGCCCCCATACTAGTACCTGTTACATAATCTATGGGAATTCCTTTGTCTTCTAAATATCTGATGACTCCTATATGCGCCAATCCATGTGCTCCGCCACCGCTCAGAACGAGGCCAATCTTGGGTCTATCAACATCCTGCGCATAACTTGAGGTCGCCAGAAATAGTGATACTATAAGTATAGTTAGTAATTCTTTCATGGAGTTGATCCTTATGATCGAACATTAAACGTATAACAGGCCAAAAGTGATGCAATAGTCAATATTTTCGTTGGCACATTGGTGTATAATCCCTTATTTGCAATCTTTTAGAAAGATAGATCAATATGGAATACAGAAAATTAGGGGTTACCGATGTAGATGTTAGCGTAATATGCCTAGGTACTATGACCTATGGTGAGCAGAATACGGAAGCCGAAGCACATGAACAGTTGGACTATGCCGTCTCGCAGGGTGTGAATTTTATCGATACCGCAGAGCTATATCCTGTACCAGCTCGCGCAGAGACATCTGGGCTAACCGAAGATTATATCGGTACTTGGCTCAACAAGAGAGCCAAACGAGATGATCTAATACTTGCCACTAAGATTGCTGGACCAGGTCCCTATACAGCTCATATCAGAGAGACCCCAGATTACACTAAGGAGAGTATATCACAAGCAGTTGATAACAACCTTAAGAGATTACAGACTGACTATATTGATCTATATCAGATACATTGGCCTGCACGCAAGACCAACTTCTTCGGCACGAGGGGATATAGTAAAAAAGACGACTGGCAAAATAACTTTTTAACTATCCTCCAAGGTCTACAAGAACAAGTAGATGCTGGCAAAATCAGGTATATAGGCATCTCTAATGAAACCCCTTGGGGCTTAATGGAATATTTAAAACTTCATGCCGTACATGGATTGCCGAGAGTGATGTCGGTACAAAATCCGTATAACCTCCTGAATAGAACTTATGAGACTGGACTTTCCGAGATGTCGATTAGAGAGAAGGCTGGATTATTAGCTTACAGCCCGATGGCATTTGGTTTGCTCAGCGGCAAGTATCATAAAAAATTGGATGCTCCTGGAGATAGGATGAACAAATTCAAGACGATGAGTCGATATAATAC
>CAZAXY010000260.1:0-3122 GCA_964489125.1 uncultured Saprospiraceae bacterium | reverse complement strand
ATGACTTTTCCAGGTGGATCACCGACGAGTATTGACGAAGTGTCACAGAAAAAAGGGTTAGATCCACTTTATATTATTGATGGTAAAGAGTATAGTCGAGATGAAATTAATTCTATTGATCCTAATGACATCAAAGAAGTACATGTAATTAAAAATAAGCTTGACCTCATGGTTTATGGGGATAGAGGGAAGGATGGTGTTGTCATAATTACCTTGAATGAAGGTGTTACAATAGACCAAACTACGATGGATACCGTAATCATCTATGACCCAGTAACCTTTACCGAGACTATAATTGTCAGAGACCATTTAGATGAGGACTTCAGCATAAAGTTGACCTATGATAAGGATGTTATTACACTGAAGTCTAATTATGCTTTTTGGAAGGAGTTGACTTTCACGTTAAATGAGGGAGAGTCACAGATCATTGATTACAACGGTTTAACGGATCAAACAGACCACGAGGCCCAATTCAGTTTTGAGATCATTAAGAACGACAATCAATTTACATTCCGAAATAAACATGGCTTTGATTGGATGGAATTGGAGACAAATTGCAAGAAATGGATTTATTCCCATACGGAGATCACTAAGTCAGGTGTTGAGATAAACTGTTTTTGAGGATTATAGAATAATTAAAAATTAACCAGCAATAAACTAAACCCAATGCTACAATACATCCTCGAAGTCACCTTGTGCTGGGCACTGTTCTACCTGATCTTCTTCGGGCTGTTGCGGAAGTTGACCTTCTTCTCTGTGAACAGGTGGTACCTGCTGGGCTCACTCATCTTGGGGATGTTGATACCACAGTTGAGATATATCGAGCTGAATATGTATCAAGAGGAGATCTCAGAATCCATACCTATAGCTATCATGGTTAAGGAGCTTCCAGCTCAGGTGGCGGTCACAATGGAAGAGGCTACCATCCAGTGGTCAGAGATCATTGCCGAAGTATTATGGGGAGTCTATATTCTAGGATTGATATTCTTTGGATGGAGATTGTTGCGATCACTATACCGTATCTATAGTCTCTATGCAGGCGGACGCAAGGTCGATCTTGACGGCAGCAAGGTGGTTTATACGCAGTCAGAACACCTACCATTCTCTTTTTGGGATCGAGTATATATCAGTGAGCAAGTAGAGCTGACACATGACTTCCAAGATATCCTAAAGCATGAGCGCACACATGTTAAGAGT
Source organism: uncultured Saprospiraceae bacterium (assembly GCA_964489125.1). GTDB lineage: Bacteria > Bacteroidota > Bacteroidia > Chitinophagales > Saprospiraceae > GYS-P2D. Next base: position 1,925 of record CAZAXY010000260.1, on the reverse strand, counting down.
CGCCACTCTATTGATGTGTTGCTCATAGAGTTGATTCAGATCACGTTTTGGTTTAACCCGATGATCTATCTGTATAAGACTGCCCTGAGGCAGACGCATGAGTACTTAGCTGACGCTGCAGTGCTCCAACATACTTCTCGTAAAACATATGGTACGATGCTACTCAAGCAATCTCTTTCCGGATTGGAGATTGCGCTGACACATCAGTTCTTTCATTCACATGTCAAAAAACGTATAAACATGATGTATCAAAAGAAATCTGGTCGATCGGCATGGCTGAAGTATGCTTTGGCGGTACCGGTCTTATTTGTCCTGACAGTGGTGTTTGCTAATCGGTCGAGTACTATATCAACTTCTTCTGATAAAAATCTAAATCCACTCACCTGCGAATTAACTGATCTTAATGTCTTGACAGATGTCGATGAAACCCCAATGTTTAGCCAATATGATACTACTATTGATAATTTAAAAGAGAGGAGAAAAAGTGCAAGCGCTAACTTAAGTGCCTATTTATACAATCATCTGAGTTCAGATCCGACTATATCATATCTTATTTCAGGTAAATCGATAGAAATCTCGATGACCATTGGCAAGTACGGCAAGCTCTATGATATCGAATTGAATCAAGAGCTCGATGATCGGGTAGATCGGGCAATTAAGAGTCTATTAGTTGATCTGAATGAAGAGTTAATGCCGTTCATTCCAGCTATTAAAAATGAAGCATCAGTTTCGTCCAGCATTACCTGTACTATAAGCTTCGATAAGGTATCGGGGATCGTTTTTGATGGACGTCGTGATTCAACACGAGATGCTGATTTTGTCTCAACTGACACAGATTCTGTATTGGCTGATTTTCGAGCACTGCATAGAACAAGCCAAATAAATTCCTTCTATCGCATAAGTGATTTTACTAATGAAGTAAATGTCAAAAGACCAATTAAAAAAGAAGGAATTGTCGTTTCAGTAGAAGAAGAAATTTTAAGTGAGGATGTAGATTATTCTATTGATGAAGAGGCTGGAAAATTAAGGATCATTAATGAAGCTTATAACAAGGCTGGCAAACAAGTTCATGTAAGATATCAAGAGGATAATGGTCAAAATAACCCACCTGTTTATTTATTTCCAGTAACTGTAAAGTATTCGATTATCTATATCGGAGGAGAGTTTGATGCGAAGGATTTAATTGTTTCGATCGATAATGAAATGCTTACGCTGGATAAAGATTATATAATCCTCAAAGAACCTGGAAGTATTGATATCATCAATAAATCTTTAATTAACAATTCAACAACTGTTAGTATTCGATTTACTAATGCTAATTCATTAGATAAGACTGAACTGCCTAAACGCCAATCTGGATATGTGTATATGCCTAATAGTATAGGCAGGTTTGTAGAGCATAAGAGAATTTCGCCTAAGGTTGCGAAGAAGAAATATGGAACAGACGGATCTCAAATGGTTTATGAAGTTTTTTATACAGATCCCTCAAAGATTCAGATCGATGAAGAACACCTCAGGAGTATAAAGAAAATATCGGTGGGAGCATCACACCTTTATGCTGTGAATGGGGTGCTTGTCCATGAACATACAACTCTTGAGGAATTAGAAAGTGAAGTCTCGGAAGGTCAAGTTGGAGAGGAAATAGATACCCTCATAATCTATGACCCAAAAACCTTTACCGAGACCATGATCATTAGACCTCAAGAAGGACAAGGTTTCCAGTTTACACTTAGGTATATAGATGATCAGGTTATATTAACGTCTTCTAATGCCGCATGGTCAGATCTTAGTTTTACGATTAGAGATGACGCACCTCAGATCATTGACGAATTTGGTATTGCCAATAGCATAAATCATGAGGCCCAATTTACTTTTGAAATGATTAAGAGTGGAAATGAATTCAAATTTAAAAGTCATCATGGATT
>CAZAXY010000259.1:0-3132 GCA_964489125.1 uncultured Saprospiraceae bacterium | reverse complement strand
TTTATACTTTAAATGATTCATCACAAAATCACCTATTTTCTTCATGTGACGTTATAATATCTCTCTTCTCCAATATGAATCATTGATAGTAAAATCATTTTTGAAATAGTCTCTTTATGATAGAATTCATAAACATTGACTCTCAGAAAAAAACTTGTCGATTCATAATAATTCATTTCATGTCTCTAACCACTCGTGATATGTTTATTCATATTGCAGTAGGCAGTATCTGTCTAGTACTTTTCGAATCAACACCAACTACTTGCCTACTTCCCTTCAATAATCAAAGCATCCAGCCCTAAGTCTCTATAAGCCCTATTGTACTTAGCAATCTGGTCATTGATGATGGTTTCCATTGCTCCTTTAGCTCTATCCCACTCCACAGCAAGGTCTGCCTTGCGCACTCTTGCACCAGCTGTAATCCTTGGATCATGGCCAGAACTTCTGGATATAAGGCTTGCCAGCTCCGCATTAAGGCGATTCGGAAAGTTAATTACATCTTGGAAAGTCTTCTGATCTCGTTGTATGAGTGTAGACTCCCACTCTTTCATGCTATCGAGTAGGGATTTTCCTGTTTCATGCATGTCCTTGGTCTCAGGGATATCCTTAATAATATCTTGGCGCTGCAGCAACTGATCCTTAACAGAGATAAACTTCTTGACTGAACTCGTCACTTCGCTGTACATCGCAGCAACTTCATCAATGAACGCTTCTCGATCCTCATAATCCTTCTGGATGACATCAAGATTTGGGTCGGCAAGTATAGTCATCATCGTTTCACTCTTATCATCGCCATAGCTTATAATAGCCTTGTAGTTACCCGGAGATACTGGCACACCTTGATATCCACCTAACAAAAACACATCTTCGATACTTGGCAAAGACTCTTTTGTAAGATCCCAGTTGTATCTGTTGAGCCCTTGATCAAGGGTTAGTGTTTTTTCAGGACTTCGAGAGCCCGGATGGCTTTTGATCTTTTCTTTTTCACTGGAGAAGGCTCGCACAAGCGCTCCATCTGTATTAAATATCTCGAGCTTAAGTTCACCACTATCTATAGCTTCGGGTAGATAATAGTCTATGTTAACGCCTCCTGGATGGTTCTGCCCTAATCCTCCTGTACGTCGACCTCGAGTCTGAAGGGCATAAGTAGGCTTTGGTTGGATAACAGTCATCGATTTAAAATCTTCTGTAGCCATGGCTTGCAACGCACTGAGGTCATCTAAGACCCAAAAAGAACGACCACTCGTAGCGACTATCAAGTCATTGTCAGCAAAAGTCAGATCTGTGATCGGGCAAGTCGGCAGATTGAGTTGAATATTGTGCCATTGCTTCCCACCATCTCCTGACATATAGAGCCCCTTCTCAGTGCCAGCATACAACAAGTTGGGTACCTTAGGATCTTCACGTACGACTCTAACATAGGCATCATCAGGGATGCCATTAGTAAGTTTTGACCACGATGTGCCATAGTTCGTTGTCTTGTAGATCATGGGACTCATATCATTAAACTTGTAGCGGGTCACGGCGATATAAGCCGTGGCAGCATCATGTGTAGAGATATCGATAGCATTAACCAGGGCTTCGGGCATACCGTTTGGCGTAACATCAGTCCAATCAACACCTTCATTACGAGTTAGGTACACCTTACCACAGTCGCTACCTGTATACATCGTCCCATCCTCATGCGGTGAGTAGCTCATATAGCTAATTGTATTGTAGACTTCTCCACCCACATTTTCTTTAGTATATGGTATCCCACCATCAATCTGTTTGGAGCTATCATTACGAGTGAGGTCTGGACTTATCTCTGTCCACGAGATACCGCCATCCATAGTCTTGAGGACTTTATTACTGCAGTGATAGACTTTCGATCCATCGAATGGGTTAGCTACTATCGGCGAATTCCAATTAAAACGATACTTCATATCAGCAGGATTCCAGGCAAGCACCGCCGTTGGATAAGCGATAATGTCTTTATTCGTTTGTGAGGCGGCGTCATATACAGATATATTGCCTTGATAGCATCCACCATAGATCTGTTGAGGATTCTTCGGATCGTCAAAGGCGATAAAGGCGCTCTCACATCCAGAAACCGGATACCAATCCTTCCATCCGAGTCCGCCACCATTGCTTCTACTGGCGGCGGCTATAGTGGAATTGTCCTGCTGACCGCCATAGATATAGTAAGGTACTCGCTCGTCAGCAATCACTCGGTAGAACTGTATAGTCATCTGATTCTGCTGGCTACTCCAGGTCTGACCTCCATTGAAGGTCACACAGGCTCCCCCATCATTAGATAGGATGATATTATTCGTATTATCAGGATTGATCCATAGGTGATGTTGGTCACCATGAGGGTTAGGAATTGTCTTGAAAGTCTTTCCTCCATCAATAGACTTAAGCATAGGTGCATTTAGTACGTAGACTTTGTTTTCATCTTTAGGGTCTGCGAATATCTCAATGTAGTACCACGATCGGGCGACCGTGACTCGATCGCTGGTGGTCTGGCGCCAGGTTTCTCCAGCATTATCCGAGCGATAAACACCAGCCTTTTTCCCTTCAGCTTCTATGTTGGCGTATACCACTTCGCTATTGGCGGGAGACACATCGATGGCTACTTTACCCAGGCCTTCCGGCAGTCCTTCTTCCAGTTGTGTCCAAGTGTCACCACCGTCGGTAGACTTATATAAGCCTGAGCCTGGCCCACCACTTCGCACTTGCCATGGCAGGCGTCTGTGATCCCACATACCTGCATAGAGTATGCGAGGATTGTGGTGGTCCATAGAGAGGTCTGCACAGCCTGTATTCTCATCAATGAAGAAGATCTGATCCCAGTTCTTACCTCCGTCAACAGTTCTATAGATTCCTCGCTCCTGAGTTGCACCATGGGCAGCACCTTGCACGGCGACATAGGCAACATCAGGATTATTAGGGTGAATCTGTATTTCTGCGATGTGTCGAGACATCGGGAGTCCAATGTGAGCCCAAGTCTTACCGGCGTCAGTACTCTTATACATGCCATCACCATGTGAGGTCATCACACCTCGTATAGGATGTTCTCCCATCCCGACATAGATGACATTAGGGTCAGATGGAGCCACCTCAACAGCACCAACAGAACCCATCTTAAAG
>CAZAXY010000258.1:0-3140 GCA_964489125.1 uncultured Saprospiraceae bacterium | reverse complement strand
GTCCAGCCATCTAATGAGCTTTGTCGCTTAAACTCAGGTATGGTCGCATCAAATGGTTCGACAATTACATCGGTGAAAGTAATTGTGTTCTTACCATCAGGTCCAGGAGTGATCTTGTGTGTCACATGGCCTCTACCTGGTAGTCCAGTAAAAGTCCATTCTACGGTATAGTGCGTTTGCGGTACAACTTCTATGACTCGCCAGCAATGTCTGAAGCTTCGATTCTCGTGAGTTATCTCGAACTCAGTATAAAAGCCTTCCGTGGCAGAGAATTCTGGGATCACTTCGAAGAACCATTTCTTCATATGTTCAAGCTCAGTAAGGACACTCCAGATCTGAGTGACGCTGGCTGATGCTTCAATGCTTATTTCTATAGTGCTTGAATTCGACAACTTAGGTGATTTTTATGCAGAACTAATATAATCAACACGAACTTATTAACGAGCTACACATGCTTAGAGATATCAATACCAGTCGTCTTACGATAAAACTCTGTGGCATAGGCATCTGTCATGCCCGAGATGAAGTCCACGACCGACATCACCTTGAGGTAGGGATCATCAGTTGTCTCGAACTCTCTAAACTGAAGCGGTATCAGGGACAATGCCATACGATCTGTACCCTTGGATTTTTTACGTAGGACTGCAGGAACAAACAGTTTTAATAGATGTGACATAACGTGATATCCAGTGATCTCAATCTCCACTACCGAATGATGACTGTAGATCTTGGCTACGGACAAATCTATTATGTCAGCAAGTGCTTGGCAGTTCTCTTCTATACTATCTATCAACGTACTTGAATAGGTTCCCTTGATGATATCATCACTATGTGCGGCAAATACTGCTGCACTCTCTAGTGTCAGCGCATTGATGCATTTCGCCCGTAAGTAGGCTATAGAGTCGTTATCGTCGAGGACCTTGCTGAAGGTGTCCTTGATCTTTTCGATATCATCTTCAGGCCTATCAACTTGATCTATAATGTTGAGAAATGCCCGGCTCACGATTTCTTTACTCATGATGCCTAAGCGGTGGGCATCCTCCATGTCGATGATGCGATAGCAGATGTCATCAGCAGCTTCAACGAGATATACAAATGGGTGCCGAGCACATACGATGGGATCATCTTGCTCACGATTCATGCCGAGAGCCTCTATGATATCATTGAAGGTATCTCGCTCCGTCTGGAAGAAACCATATTTCTTGCGGTGCTTATAGGTCTTATCTACAGCAATTGATTCACAGGGATATTTTAAGATAGCTGCAAGTGTGGTGAGGGTCAGTCTCATCCCTCCGACGGGCTTGTCTCTGTAGGCATGTGTAAGTACCCTGATGGCATTAGCATTTCCCTCGAAGTTGATGAGGTCCTCCCATTGACGATCGTCGAAAAACGCTCTTAGGGCCCTACCTTCAATTTTTATTTCTTCGTTTTCTAAGAAGTAGTTGGAGATCGCTTTCTCACCCGAGTGCCCGAATGCCGGATTGCCGATATCATGTGCCAGACATGCCGAGGCTATCACGCTGCTGAGATCATAACGATAGAAGTGTAGAGATCGTTCGTCTGTGCTATCGATGCAATTTGTGGCGATATAATCACCAACGATCTTGCCCAGAGAACGACCGACACTGGCCACTTCAAGACTATGCGTTAATCTGTTGTGCACGAATGTGCTTCCTGGCAGCGGAAAGACTTGTGTCTTATTTTGTAGTCTGCGGAAGGAACTCGCAAAGATCAAGCGATCATAGTCACGTTGATATTCTGTTCGAGGAATCTCCTTAGACTTGGATGAGCCCGATCTACGCTCTGTATAACATGTGTTCCACTGCATCTGCAGTCAAAATTAGCAATAGGCGCAACCTTGTCTCAGAATTATATGTAATTATTGTGATATGTTTTTTGATGTCAGCCATATTATGTGATTGTTATGGTCTATTTTGGCTTGGATTGTCTCTCGATATAATTGATTCAACCCAGTGAAGATTAAGTATTTAGTTGTTGGAGCAGGATTAGCAGGAGCAAGCTATGCACGCTTGGCAGCAGAGCAGGGAATAGCCATAACCATAATAGACCAGCGAAAGCATATTGCAGGCAACTGTTACACCTATCAAGATGAGGAATCCAAGGTAGAAGTGCATAAATATGGCCCTCATATCTTCCACACTAATTCTGAGAAAGTATGGCAGTTTGTGAATCGATTTACGCGCTTCAATAATTATATCAACAGAGTTAAAGCGAGGTCCAATGGTCGGATATATAGCCTGCCGATTAACCTACATACGATCAATCAATTTTTCAACAAAGACTTCACGCCAGTAGAGGCAGAAGCATTCATAGATAGCATCCGGGTAAAGGATTTAAAGCCGACCAATTTTGAAGAGTTTGTGCTGAGTAATTTGGGTCCTGAACTCTATGAAGCTTTCTATAAATACTATACCATCAAGCACTGGGGGATCGATCCTACAGATATACCCGTTTCAACGGCGAAGCGCCTGCCCATACGATTTAATTATAATGACAATTACTTCAATGATCGGTATCAAGGGATACCAGTCGAAGGCTACACCAAAATGGTGGAGCGTATGCTTGATCATGCCAATATTAATGTCATAGTAGATGAACGTTTTGAGGATTATCGTAGCAGTTGGAGACTAAATTTTAATCACTTAGTATTCACAGGATCTATCGATAATTACTATGACTACATTCATGGTGCATTGCCCTATCGGACTTTACGATTTGAAGAGATCCGAGGTAGGGATATAATCGGAAATGCCGTATTGAATTACACCGACATGACTGAAACATTTACGAGAGTGCATGAACATAAATGGTTTACACCAGAGCAGAAATTTGAGACTTCTATTGCGTTCAAGGAGTATCCTAGCGATACAGATAGTCGAAATAATCCTATTTATCCGATCAGGAACCACAACTCTGAGATGATGTATAAAGCTTATTCAGATTTAGCCAAGGAAGAGGAAGATGTTAAGTTTGTCGGAAGGTTAGCTGAATTTAGGAATTATGATATGCATCAGGTAATTGCTGCGAGCATGGCAAAATTTGAGAAAGAATTTGTGAGTTACGATGAAGGATGAAATAGGGTCGAAGTCTTGGAATGATGAGATGTATGAGAAGCATCC
>CAZAXY010000257.1:0-3157 GCA_964489125.1 uncultured Saprospiraceae bacterium | reverse complement strand
AGATTGGCACCTTATGTGCTAGTAATGGCATACACTACACTATAGTAGTGTCTAAATTTTTATTTTTGCGCTCTTTTGAAATTAAGCCTTGCGCAAATCATCATAAACCACGCTAAATGAAAGCTAAGTTATCCCAGTTTGACTTTGAATTACCCGAAGGATTAGTAGCCGAATATCCAACTAAGGAAAGAGATGAGTCCAGACTCATGGTCGTCTACCGTGATACTGGTAAGATAGAACATAAGATCTTCAAAGATGTCATCGACTATTTTGACGAAGGAGACACTTTCATATTTAATAATACTAAGGTGTTCCCAGCAAGACTTTTTGGCATCAAAGAAAAGACCGAGGCCAATATTGAAGTGTTCTTACTGAGAGAATTGAATACTGAAAGCAGGCTATGGGATGTGCTTGTAGATCCAGCCCGTAAGATCAGGGTTGGTAATAAGCTATTCTTCAAGAATGAGGCTGGCGAAGATAGACTGGTTGCAGAAGTTGTAGATAATACGACAAGTCGAGGTCGAACGATCAGATTTTATTTCGACGGAACTACTGAAGAGTTTCAATCAATTCTCGATGAGTTAGGTCAGATGCCACTTCCTAAATATATTAAAAGGGAAGCTGAACCAATCGACGTCGAGCGGTATCAGACTATATATGCCAAGGAGACTGGAGCTGTTGCTGCGCCTACTGCGGGATTGCACTTCAGCCGAGAGCTCATGAAAAAATTAGAAATTAAAGGAATCAGTTTTGCTGAGCTAACCTTACATATCGGATTAGGCACATTCAGAAGTATTGATGTCGAGGATCTATCTAAGCATAAGATGGATGCAGAATATTTTAAGATTAATCAACAAGCCGTCGACATTGTGAATAAGTCGAAAGCTGCTAATAAGAAAGTTTGTGCAGTAGGGACAACAGCTATGAGATCTATCGAATCTGCGGTTAGTGCAACGTCTAATCTCAAGATGGCTGAAGGTTGGACCAATAAGTTCATATTCCCACCCCATGAGTTTAGCATTGCAGACTGTATGATTACTAATATGCATTTGCCCAAATCAAGCTTGATCATTATGATTGCTGCTTTTGCCGGAATCGATCTTACTATGGCAGCTTATGAAGAAGCTGTGAAGGAGAAGTATAGATTTTTTAGTTATGGTGATGCCATGCTAATCTTATAGTTGATATAATCAGAACGATTTTTATAAGACAGAAATTCGACTATTTTTGTGCCAAATTGAGGGTTTGCGGAACCATTCTGGCACTCAATATGTAGAGTCAATAATATTAATTACAACAGCGTAGAATAGAATGTATTGGACTTTAGAACTCGCACATCACCTTGAAGACGCCCCATGGCCGGCTACACGTGATGAGCTCATAGATTATGCAGTGCGCTCTGGCGCGCCTCTTGAAGTGATTGAGAACCTCAATCAACTCGAAGAGGAGGAGGAAACCTATGAAAACATAGAAGATATCTGGCCTGATTATCCTCGCAAGGATGATTTCTTATTCAATGAGGATGAATACTAAGATCCCCATTGGGATTACTCTTCTGATCAACACATATAGCGATCATATAAAAACTCTTAAAGAAAAACCGATCATCATTGCTATTGATGGTCACTCATCTTGCGGCAAGTCCACACTTAGCAAAGATCTGGCTGCCTTGCTCTATTATAAGCATATCGATACAGGTGCAATGTATCGTGCTGTCACTTATCATCTGATTACACATAACGTAGACGTTGCCGATATACAAGCGGTAGAGTCACATCTTGATGATATCGAGATAGACTTTCAGCAGGTAGATGGTGCTTGTCGAACATTCCTCAATGGTGATGATATAGAAGCGCACATCAGGGGCCTGAGAGTAGCTGAGCTCGTCAGTCCTGTAGCGACTATATCGGCAGTGCGCCACAATTTAGTCAATCAACAGAGACGCATGGGTCAAGCCAAAGGAATCGTCATGGATGGTAGAGATATTTCTAGTGTAGTCTTCCCAAATGCAGAGCTGAAGATTTTTATGACAGCGGATCCAAAGATTAGAGCAGAGCGCCGATATCAGGAGATGATCACTAAAGGGAGCGAAGAAAGCTACAATCAGATTTTGGAGAATCTTAAAAAGAGAGACCACATAGATTCCACACGTAAGGACTCTCCTCTCATACAAGTAGCCGATGCTCATGTCATTGACACCAGTAATCTGAGCAGACAAGAACAATTAGATCAAGTAATGCAGCTTGCCATATCTCTTATCAGTTAACTACAGTAATCGTACCGCTGAATGTCCTCTTCTGATTATCTATAGCAGAGGTGACTTCGCAGAAGTAAGCAAACACGCCTGGATCGACCATTTCATTTTGAAAAAATCCGTTCCATATCTCCACACGCTCCCTTCCTGGCGGATTAATGACATTAACGATTTGATTACCCCATCTATCATATATTTCAAAGCGATCGACGGCGATTATATCTTCTGGGAGGGATAGGAAATATACACTATTCGGGCCCCCACTCGCTGGTACAAATCCATTGGGGATAAAAAATTCTGTTTCTTCAAATTCGATAATAGCATCGATCAACAAAGTATCACTTGCTATACAACCATTATCGCTGATCAATCGAATTACGATCTCTTGATCATTATCAATAGTGGAACTTATAGATTCGACTCCAGTGGAAACGGACAAACCATTTATAAACCATTCAACATTTGCTAAATCTCCCTCTATATCGGCAATAATGTCTACTGATTGCCCTTGGTCAAGTGTAAGATCAGCAGGCAATGACACAGCTATATTCTCTCCCATGGCCACGTTAACAGAGCTGTCTACCCTACACTGATTAGCATCAATGATGGAGATAATATAGTCATCAGGCATTAGACTATCAATAGTCTGTTGTATCTCCACATCTCCAATGAAAAATGAGAACGGTCCCATGCCTCCCTCGACCATGAGGATGTCTATTACACCATCATTGTCGCCTATGCAAGATTCATCCTGAATGTCTAGGCTAACACTCGTAATTGGATTATCACTAAGTAACAGATCAACAGAATCTTCAATAAAACATCCACTACTATTTTCTGTTGCGATAAGAGTGTATATTCCAAAATCAGTACCTATAAACTCAGCCTCTTGAGACACCAACT
>CAZAXY010000256.1:0-3164 GCA_964489125.1 uncultured Saprospiraceae bacterium | reverse complement strand
AGGTCAAGAAGTATATGTGATTGCTCCTTGGGATAACTACAGCAGTAAATTAATCGCTGAAGGGATCCATTTTGTACCTATCAAATTAGACAATTACGGGATTAATCCGCTTCAAGATCTCCGCTATGCATGGTCACTATTCTGCTTGTACCGACAATACAGTTTTGACAAGGTTTATCATTATACTATCAAGCCTAACATCTATGGTGCCATTAGCGGATACCTAGCTCGTATACCATTGAGCATTATTGTAGTCACAGGCCTTGGAAAGATGTTTCTATTTAAATCACGACTCTCTAATCTAGTGAGCAAGTGGCTTTATACCTTGGCCGCCTCATTGGCGGACGAGGTGTGGTTTTTAAATGACCATGACCGATTTAAATTTATCAAGGCAGGAATCCTTAAACGATCTACATTCCGTATCCTCCCTTCTGAAGGAATAAATACTCAAAGATTTCGACCAAAGGCCAAAAAAGAAAGTGGAATTATCCGATTTCTCTTCGCAGGACGGCTCATAAGACCCAAAGGAATCTACCAATATATCTCAGCTGCAGAAGTTACCAAAAAGACCTACCCACATACACGCTTCGAAGTACTTGGCTTCATTGATGAAAACAACCCTGAATCTATTCATTACAACGAATTAATACATTGGCAAAATAAGGGCGTTATTAACTACTTAGGAAGTACCGAAGATGTGCGGCCGTATCTTCAACGAGCGGATTGTCTAGTCTTTCCTTCATACTATCAGGAGGGATTGTCACGGATATTATTGGAGGCTGCAAGTATGTCAACACCTATAATTACTAGTCAACAAGCCGGTTGCAAAGAAGTAGTATTGGACCGTATCAGTGGTTACGTCTGTAGAAGTTCAGAAGTTCAAGAGCTCGTTGAAAAAATTGAAAAAATGCTAACTATCTCCCATGATGACCGGATTGTAATGGGCGAACAGGGAAGAGTGCATATCAAAGCCAAATACGATATCGAACTCATCAAGGCTTATTACTCATCTGAAGAATTAGATGAATTAAACCCTACAGTAGCCGAGCATCTAACATCTTAGCAGTCTCATGATAGGAGAGATTGGTTCCAATAATTTGGCCTTTAGGATTAAGTAAGAACTTTGTAGGTAGTTCTTTGACATCAAAATCCTGTGCGATCCCTGACAGCATAACAACCCGAGATACATCTATGATATGATAAGGCCAGTTAAGGGCTCGATCTTCTATAATCTTGCGAGTATATCTATCGGATTTTTCTAAAGCTATACTTACGACCTCAAAATTATCGGCATCCTTATAGTTTTTGCCATTATAGTCACTATATAACTTCTTAAGTTCTGGTATCTCTTTGATACATGGCCCACACCATGATCCCCAAAAATCTATAAGAACATATTTACCTTGAAGTTCATCGAGTTTGAAGTCTGTACCATCAATCAGTTGTGTTTCTATTGATGGAGCACTAACCCCGTTATCGAAACTCGGTGTTTTGAAGAAGAAGTCATAGATAAAGAAAACTATAACAACAGCGATAATGCTTGTAAGAATCTTTTGCATGTTCATAGGACCGTTTTTAAATCATTACCCTTGGTCTAGTAAGTCGAAGAGGTAGTTGCCATATCCACTTTTGATGTATTTGTTGGCTAGTCGCTCTAATTGATCATCACCAATAAAGCCCATTTTATAGGCCACTTCTTCAATACAACCAATTTTAAGCCCTTGTCGTTGTTCTATAACTTCAATAAATTGTCCAGCCTGTAACAATGACTGGTGTGTGCCAGTATCTAACCAAGCGATTCCTCTATTAAGCACTTCTACCTTCAGCTTTCCTTGCTGAAGATATATCCTATTTACATCTGTAATTTCGTACTCACCACGTGTACTTGGTTCAAGATTCTTCGCAATCTCTACAACATTACTATCGTAGAAATATAAGCCCGGAACAGCATAATTGGACTTGGGTATTTCCGGTTTTTCTTCTATTGAAATTGCTCGGTTGCTCTCGTCAAACTCTACAACGCCATATCTTTCTGGGTCTTTTACCTGATAAGCAAAGACTACGCCTCCTTCTGGATTAAAGCACGACTGCAAACTTTCTGACAAGCCATTGCCATAAAATATATTATCTCCTAATATCAGTGCTGCAGGATCTCCTGCTATAAATTCTTCTCCCAGGACAAATGCTTGTGCTAATCCATTCGGTTCATACTGAACCTTGTAGCTAAAATTGCATCCCAACTCAGATCCATCTCCTAACAACGCTTGAAAAAGAGGAAGGTGATCAGGTGATGAGATTATTAGTATATCCTGTATCCCTGACAACATAAGTGTGGACAGTGGATAGTAGATCATCGGCTTATCATAGACTGGCATCATCTGCTTGCTCATGGCGAGAGTAAGTGGATAAAGCCTAGTACCTAATCCTCCTGCCAAAATAATTCCCTTCATAAGTCTGATTTATTCTTTTTTGGTAAGAAGATAAAATTCGCTCCAAGCTCACTCAACACAAAACAACAGAAGTATTGGTTTGTATCCTTATAGACTTGAGTAAACGAATCAATCTTTTCTGGTTGTATTATCTGTTTAGAAACAAACTCTTCTAATGTTGATGCATGAACTGACCATAGTAAGCCTAAATTATTGCCGTCAATCAATAATACACCCATTTCAACCTCATGCTGATGAACCACAAAAATAGGGTACTTGGAGACCTCCTGATCAAGGATAGCTTGCTGCGCCTTCTCCATCGTTGATGCATAATCTTGGAGGTCTTCTTCAAGTTGTATAAACTTAGTCGTTGACATACTACGAAGGTAATTGTAATAATGCTACAGATTCAATATGGCTCGTATGCGGAAACATATCTACTGGAACAACCTTCACTAACTCATATTTTTCCTTCAATAGCGATATGTCTCTGGCCTGAGTAGATGGATTGCAACTGATATATACAATCTTGGGTGGGCACAGCTCTAGAAGCGTCTCAACGACATCGCTATGCATGCCTGCTCGAGGAGGATCAGTTACGATTACATCAGGATTGCCGTACCTTTCTCTGAATGATATATCGAGAACGTCCTTGACATCACCAACTAAGAAATCTGCATTGGTGATATTATTTAAGACGGCATTCTGATGAGCATCTCCTATCGCTTCTGGTAT
>CAZAXY010000255.1:0-3192 GCA_964489125.1 uncultured Saprospiraceae bacterium | reverse complement strand
TCTTGCTTGAATATGAGGAGGACGATACCATAGATTAAGTCTATGAATGTTGCCGATCTGATGTCATCAGTATTGGTCTTAGCACGTACAATATCCTGAATCTTACCACCACGAGAGTAAAAGATATATCCTAATAGCCCCACCAGTATCAATAGCGACACGATGAATGTCGGCAGGCTCATGTCATCCTTACCGAGATAGACATAAATATTGGCGAGATCTTGGGTGAGCCACTGTGTCCACAGAAAACCAGTAGAGAACCATTGTGCGCCTACCCAAAACTTTCGATTGGTCCATATCCCATGATCTGCACCGCCTAATGGATGTGCCAAGAATCGCTTTTCGGTAGCTTTAGTAATGAGTGTATAGACAATGGCCCCAACCCCAAATGCGATCAAATAGCCCATAACCGACTTAGTAACCATGCCTTGTAAGCTCTTGACACTAAAAAATGTCAGAATTAAAAAAGTCGTACTAACTGGTATGCCTATGCGCGTCAATAGTAATAGGACCAATGGGGGGAGCACATAGTGCCAGGTCAATTCATCGGGGATATCGATCTTGTCAAGGCGGTCAAACGCAATGTCGTCACCGCCAAGGCCAAAGGAGTCTCCCAGACCAAGATATCCAATGATCAGTATAGCGACCATGATGCTTCCAGCAAAAGCCCAAAGCTCATACCACTTTCTACTTTTTTCATTAGAAGTAAGGAAGGTTCCGAGCGTTTGAATAACGTCGTTTCCGACTACAGAATAGGCGGCAAAGGCAAAACCAAACCACATGACGACCTCAGACAAGAATAACAGGCTTTAGTTGGCGTAAAACTAATTCAATTTTAAGCATGAGCTAACAACACTGCTAGATTATCATTCATTACTGCTGGATTTTTTGGCTTTCATATCATTGGAGATGTCAAATAAGCGATCTCCGATATTCTCGCATATCGAAATCATCTTAATGAATAGCAATGTGCCTTTGAGGTTAAAATCAAATTCGTCCTTGTTTTCGATGCTGATCTCATTGGCATTGTCACGATGACGATTGATGTTTCGCTCGACCTCAGCGGCTTCGGTGAGATCAACATCGGCGTAATTTTCTTTTTCAAGATTCTGCAGTAATATCTGAATAGCCAGCTGCACACTATCCATTATTTTATATAATTCGGTGCGTTGTATTGGAGTCAGCCAGACCTTGGTTTCGGACTTTTCCTTGATGTACTGTCCTAGATTTAAGGTGAGATCGGCGATTCGACACATGTTTTGGCTAATTCTAAAGTAGGTTCCTACATTCTGCACGATCTGCTGACTATTTCCTGAATTTGAATACTTGAATGTCTTATCCTCTATTCTATCCTTAAGAGCGAACAACTGAGTATGATGATCCGCTATGCGATCCAATAGTTCCTTTTGTTCTTCTTTATTGATGGATTTAAATTCTTTTTCGATGAGATTATGCATTGTATCAATATGCTTGCCTTGGAGTAGCAGTTGATGTTGTATTTCTAGTGGGGAGAGCTCGGATAGCGTTATAGCTTGCTTGTTTGCGCTCTTAGATCTTATCCGATTTGTATTCGGTAATGTCCACTTCGCAATTCTGATAAGAAATGGAATGAAGAATACCAGTATAAACGTATTCAGGACATTAAATGAGGTGTGAAAAGCAGCAAGGCCAATAGTTGAGAGTTCCTTCGAATCAAAAGAATTAGTCCGACTGGTAATTACATCAAATATGCCCTCCAAGAGATCTAATACTGCCGGTGTAAACAAGAACATGATTAAGGCGCCTGCAATATTAAATATGGTATGTATCCTTGCAGATAGTCTAGAGTTAATATTCCCAACTAAGGCCGCTACTTCAGCCGTAAAACAAGTGCCTATATTCTCTCCGATAATCATATAGGCAGCAAGATCGACAGAAATCCATCCATTAAATGTCATGGCTAAAGTCAATGTCATTGACGCAGATGAAGACTGTAATACAAGGGTGATCGCCAGACCTATAATAATGAACAGTAGATAGGATAACATGCCATAGGATGTAAATCCTTTGATAAAATCAAAAACCTCTTGATTTTGAAAAGATGGCACTGATGCTTTCAGAAAATCCAGTCCAATAAACAAAAGCGCAAAGCCTATAGCTGCTTCACCCCAAACCTTATATTTTTTATCTGATCTGAAGTATAAGGGCACGGCAAAAGCCAAAATGGGTAGTGTCAACGAGCTTAACTTAAATAGGAACCCACCAAATGATACAATCCATGCGGTGATGGTTGTTCCGATGTTAGCACCCATAATGAGTCCTACCGACTGTCGGACGGAGATCATACCCGCATTGACCAAACTAATGATCATTACTGTTGATGCCGATGACGTCTGTATCAAAGAAGTAAAGAATGTGCCAAAGGCAATACCATTAAATGTGTTGCGCGTAAGTTGTCGTAGCAGTGTGCGCAGCTGCCCTCCCGAAGCACGCTGTATGCCATCACTAAGCACCTTCATTCCATAGATGAACAATGCCAATGACCCAATTACCTGTAAAATGACTATTAAGTTACTCCAACTCACTTCTTAAGATAAGCTGCGGCAAGATAATCATCTTAATCTCGACAGGACCTCCCAAGTGCTTTCAAGTTATCTTTTTTGTAAAATCAAGGATTGGAATTTACATGTATGTTTTTTTATTTCTATCTCGCAGAATATGATCGTACCTCGCCAAAATGATATACCTTTATATTCCGTAATGAAATCAGCTTAAAATGTCCAAATTTATATTCGTTACGGGCGGTGTAACCTCATCACTTGGTAAAGGAATTATTTCTTCATCTCTGGCTAAATTGCTACAAGATAGAGGGCTCAGTGTTACCATTCAGAAGTTTGACCCATACATCAATGTCGACCCTGGCACACTCAATCCCTATGAGCATGGTGAGTGCTTTGTAACTGATGATGGCGCCGAGACAGATTTGGACCTAGGCCATTATGAACGATTTCTCAATATCAATACCTCTCAAGCCAATAATGTCACTACGGGTAGGATTTATCAGACGGTCATTAACAAGGAGCGTGAAGGCGCATTCCTCGGTAAGACAGTACAGATCATACCGCATATAACCGATGAGATCAAAAGAAGGATAAGATTACTTGAGGAAGACAACAAGTACGACGTGATCATTACTGAGTTAGGAGGTACTGT
>CAZAXY010000254.1:0-3204 GCA_964489125.1 uncultured Saprospiraceae bacterium | reverse complement strand
TCCCCTTATAGTATGTCTCTCTATTGGGATTTTCTTAGTGCCATTTGGTATGCCAGTATTTCCTTTAGAGAGTTACTTAAAAGTTGACTATCCCAAAGAAAATCGAGAACCAGTTATCGGTGGACAATACAATGTGGCATTTTCTGAGAGATATTCGGCCGATTTATGGAAGGAGACACTCCAAGAATTGAAATCTGTCTATGAGATGCTTCCACCCACAGAGCAGGAAAGCTCAATAATATGGGGTAAGCACTATGCACAAGCTGGAGCTGTCAATTTGATGGGATCTAAATATGACTTACCCAAGGCTTTTTCAGTACATGGGAGCTTTTATAATTGGGTGCCTCTGGGAAAGATACCTGCTACTACGATTTGTTTATCTTATGAGGTTGGTGATTTCTTCGATAATTATTTTGTGGACGTGATTAAGGTTAAATCTATTTATAACCCTTATGCCGACAATGAAGAAGAACTTTATCAGCATATTTATTTGTGTCGAGGGCCTAAACAATCATTTGATCAATTAAAATCATTATTTGAACATCGAGTATTTGAATAGTCTACTTTAGTAAAGATCTCTTAGCTCTTGCTGGTTATCAATACATTCTAACAATTGCACATATTTTATGAGCACTATGCCTAATGTGTCAGGGAGTACAATACCGATGTCTATGGGATGCAACAACATGACATGGAGTGTGTAGATAAGACCGATAATACCGATATTCAATGCGATGTATTTCATGTATGGAGCATTGACCTTGAGAAAAAATTATTAATAAGGGGGTTTTGAGTTATTCTATACTACGAGAATTTGTCACTGATAACTTTTTATAAGCTACAGTAGAAACATAAATTTTACATTTGATCCAATTAAGTGATGAAGTACATAGAAGCAATGGCTCTTCATTGAGCTAAGTCAAAATTTTTATGCAAGTTATAGATAGAAAAAATGTGGTTGACTACATACCCCAAGCTTATGGGGATTATGCTGATTCGGTCAAATTGGAAGTAATCGAATCGAGCCAGGATCATGATACTTACATGTTGTCAGTAAGAGAACAGTATAAATCAAAATCACTATATGTCAAATGGAGACTCCCTGCAATAGGAGTCAAAGGAGCATGGACTACTAATAGTATCTTGGATAAACGATTTAAGACGGATTGGGAATCCCCCAAGCTTAACTCATCAATATCTGTCGATGCACCAATAATCTCCCTGTACGGACATAACGATGAAAACATCTTGACAGTAGCCTGTTCAGATTTAGTTAATTATCTCCCTATGGAGGCTTCACTGCGTGAAGAAGACAATCACTTTTATTTTGTATTGCACTTCTTTACACAGGCAGGGAGCTCAGGAGATTATGAGACAACAATCCGACTCGATAGATCTCCAGATAACTTTAGTCACGTAATACAGCGATCTAGTCAATGGACCATTGAAGCATCTGGAATAAAAACAAGAGGTGATTTACCTCCATTGGCACAGACTCCACTGTATAGCACATGGTATTCATTTCATCAGAATCTCGAAGAAGAAAAACTATTACTTGAATGTCAAAATGCAAAGGCTATAGGGTATGACCTCATCATTATAGATGATGGATGGCAGACTCTGGATGATAATAGAGGTTACGATTATACAGGAGATTGGAGGAATGAACGATTCGCTGATGTAAGATTATTCGTCGAGCGAGTACATCAGATAGGAATGGGTGTTATGTTTTGGTATTCTGTTCCATTCTGTGGTGTGAAGTCTGAAGCTTATAAAACATTCAAAGGGAAGTTTCTAACTGAAAATCATCATTGGGCACCTGTATTTGATCCGCGTTTTGCTGATGTTAGGAGCTACCTAGTTAGCATATATGTCAATGCACTCATTGAATGGGATCTCGATGGGTTCAAATTAGACTTCATTGATGATTTCAAAGTATATCCTGAGACCGTAACAGATCAATTGCAAGGAAGAGATACACTTTCAGTCAGTGAAGGAGTCTGGTTCTTAATCAAGGAAATATCTCAGGCCCTTACAGCTCTCAATCCCGATGTATTAATCGAATTCAGGCAGCAATACATAAGTCCTGGACTGCAGCAACTGGGCAATATGTTCCGAGCTTTTGATTGCCCTAATGACAGTGTTCTTAATCGAGTGCGAACTACTGATGTGAAACTACTATTTGCTAATAATAGCGCGACACATTCAGATATGTTTACTTGGAATAAGGATGAGGACTTAGAAATAGCTGCTCTTCAACTATCCAGTATCCTCTTTTCGGTACCTCAATTATCAGTCTTGTTAGAAGAACGATCAGAACGAGAAATTGATATGATCAGGTTTTTTACAAGCTACTGGAGAGAAAATAAGAGTACACTCATGGATGGGCAGTTCACAGCATTCAAGCCAATGTCTAATTATCCTATGTTGAGAGCGGTCGATAGCCATAAGACAATTATTGGAGTATATGAGGATGTTGTAGTCTCGTTACAAGGAGGTAGCACAGCCATAGATATCATCAACGGAAAAATGAGTCAAGATATAGTTATTGACTGTCAGGAGGACTTAGGACGTTGGTCCTATCAACTTAAGAATTGTATGGGCCATATAGTTGAAAAGAATGAAATCAACTTGAACAAACAACTTCATAAACTTCGCAGTACTGCAAATGGAATTATCTTTCTAACAAAATTGCCTGTATCCAGTATCGACAAACATCAGGTTAATAAGTAGGGCAGAATTAAGTCTTTACAGGTCTGTATAGCCCGATACTTGTTACATGATGTCACATTGCAGTCGCTATAGGTGGGCGGTGATATATTGTCATTGATAGATGACCTCCTATTGAGCAGTAGTAACATCATAACAAGAACTCCTGGTCGCGTTAATCTAATCGCATCTTAACAATACAATTTTATATGAGATCCATGACGAGTGATACTATTATATTAACCAAATGTTTAGTATAGATCTCTAAGCTCATGCTGGTTATCAATCCATTCTAACAATTGCGCATAACCTATGAGCACTATGCTCAATGTGCCAGGGAGCACAATACTGATGTCTATGGGCTGCAATAACATGACTTGGAGTGTGTAGATAAGAGCGATAATACCGATAGTCAGTGCGATGTATTTCATGTATGGATCTATAGTTTTTATGTTGAACAAAAGGCAATTTACTGTAGTATGGTATGTCTATGAT
>CAZAXY010000253.1:0-3216 GCA_964489125.1 uncultured Saprospiraceae bacterium | reverse complement strand
CAGAAACAAGTAGTGCGAGGATAAGGATTAATAAATTTTTCATTTCGTTTGCTCTTAAAAGGTTTGTTACAAGGTTACGCTACTGAGACGTAGTGATTTTGTAGTACTCACATTTTTTGGACTGGATTAGTCCCTAAATGACAAGCACTGAGCATAAAAGCCCTCAAATTGACTGCGGGTAACTACGCTATGCTAAATAGCTGACAGTTTGAGTCCCCTAAATCACCTAGTGAGTTTTCGAAGAAATGATCAAATCGAGAGATTTTTGTAGTGGATATGTGGATTTTGAGATTCCTCTGTAACAAGTTGAAACTCTCTCCGAGGCTGATTTTGTTGATATCAGTAGTTATGGCGCTTGTTCTTTCTACTGTTAAAGTATTGAACCATGAACATGAAAGAGACTCTTGCAACGTTCATTCCTTGCAGCTATAATTGAATAATTCTATAGCCCGCTCAAAAGCAATTATTATGGATACACTTAGAAATTTTAAAGTTTGGAGCATTGTTCTCCTCTTCGCATTCATCCTTGCCTCTTGTTCTACATCTGATGAGAATGATTCTATAGAAGACTTAAATCTTTCTACGGCTGGACTTTCTCTATTGGCATCCCCGAGATCAGGACCTAGTGGATTTGGCCAAAGTGATCTAATATGTTTCTCCATCAATTATCCGATCACTATTGTTCTCCCTGATGGAGATCTTCAAGAATTCAATAGTGAGGAAGAGCTTCAAAACTTTATTGAAGCGTGGTTAGAAGATAATGGCGCTGACATAGAACAACAGCCAAGACTCGTCTATCCAATCAGTGTAGAAACTGAAACAGGTGAGCAAGAGATAAATAGTGATGAGGATTTCATTGCAGTATTAGAGGATTGTTTTGGAGGATTGTTTGAATGTCTCCAGGATCTCGATATAGATAACTTTGAAGATCTTTGCTTTAATGTTGTCTTTCCAATTGAAGTAGTATGTGGGGATGGCTCTATAGAAACGATATCAGGCCTGGATCAGCGAACCCTATGTGGTATCGAAGAAATAGAGGATCTTGTTAATTTTGATCTAGAGCTGATTTACCCTATTGACATAATATCACCAGATGGTTCAACTGCGACTATAAATTCTGATGAAGAGCTTCAAGCACAATTCATAGCGTGCTTTCAAGAGGTGTTCGCTGATTGTGGCTAATATCTGATCTATCAATTGTATCGTAGTCGAGAGTTCTTGGTAATTACTTGAGCCAGGTGATCATCGTACCTATTTCATTGGATAGGATGTGAGAGATGATTGGAATAAGGATGCTACGGCTTTTGATTGTCATCCATCCCAATGCGAGACCATAGGCAAACGTATAGCTGAAATACAGCCAATCTTGACTCAGTTCCCAGCTGCTATTTATATTGAGTGAATGAACAAGGCCAAATAATATAGCTGTTGCGATAATTGCTGGATTACCAAGGTTGATAGCACCTATTTTGAGATTTGGTTTAAGCGCAGTACTTAAGAGACCAAGCATAATACCTCTAAATGCGAATTCTTCATCTAATGAGGGCATCCCTAATTGAAAAAAGAATGTTTCAAGGTCAGGTTCGTTTGTTCCGTAGAGAAAGATGCCCATTACCACTACAATTAGTGTAATAACTAGAGTAAGGACGATATTGGATTTGACGGACCCAGGTTTTTGCTTTAGGGTGAAGAAATCATTTTCTTTAAAATTTGAGCGGAAGATTCGATAGAATATAATAGACCCGATTATGGCAATCAATTTACCTGTCCAATTCCATTGCGTCCCAAGCGCCAACTCTCGGATGTGCCAAGGAATTACCAGCAGCATCTGATTAAGTATGAAGAATGTAATAAAGAGGACTATGATTTTCCGGTTCTTCTTAATATCCTTGGCTGATAGGAGGATTATCGGAAGGACAAGAGCTAAGTATAAGAGAACTGTAGCTGTATAATGCAGCATGTATATAGTGAATGAAGACAGTTGTTAAAAATGATCTCTTAGGATCGTATCAAGATTGTAAACTATAGTCCTAATTTCCTTTCAGCTTAAGACTGCCATAGCGCATCTCAGCAATGAGACTCCCGGCATTGGCATCTTTATAGTGAGCCTTTAAGGAAAGGCTGCTGCCATCCCTGTCACGATAGCTAATCTCCGTATCACTTGGCACATCGACATTTGTATACTTCGAGACTACAGAGATCTTTGCACCACCCTGAAGTCCGATACCGTATCCAGTGAATTCACTTTCTATTTCAAGTTGTTTAAAGTCTTGGTGAAGATTTTTGATTCTAACGCTGCCATATTCTGTATCAAATTCACCCCTTATTGACAGAGAATTAATCTGAATATTTGAAAATTTGGTGTCAATCTCAAAATTATCAGACATACCTATCTCATACTCGTCATATTTGCCGTCTATCTGAATTTCCTTTGAAGTTTTTATTTTATAATGATCAAATCCAGAGTCTATTTCCAATTTGTTAGATGACTCAATATTGATATGGCTGTATTTAGATTCTATGTTGCCAGAGTTAATAGCTAGAATATCACAATGTGAGAATGCACAATCAAAATCGAAAGTATTTTTTATAGTTCCTATATTAAATGAACCAACATAATCAAGATCGAGATCAAGATTGCCTTCGACATCTTGAATATATCCATTTCCATGTCCTAGCCTTATCTCTGCATTCCCAGTAATGGGAGCGAGATTTAGATTACCATATTTTAATTCTACGGCTAAATCGTCTATTGTTGATCGGATATCAATGTTGCCAAACTTGTTATCAACCTCAATGTTCAAGCCGTTTGGAACCCTTATATTGTACACCACCTTATAAGAAATAGTGCGCTTCCCCCAAGACCATTTCTTTCTAAAGTTCTGTTCTGTTTCAGCAGAAATATGAGATCTAGAACTACTGAAATCTATTTCAATTCTGTCAATAGCCTCCTGGAGTTCATCTTCTTTTTTGCCTTTAGCAATTATCTCTATATCAAAATGAACTTTATCATCGTCGGACTCAATAATAAATACGTTTCCATATGAATTTGAGATTTCAATCGTGCCCTCACTGCTGATCTCAAATGTGCGAGAGATGTCCTTACGGAGTTCTTTAGCATCAAGTGAAGATCCAAAAATCAGTAGGAGCATAAAAGCCGGTAAGTATTTAGAATAATTCATATCTATTCTTCTCTTGTTCTGATGTCTTGATTTG
>CAZAXY010000252.1:0-3250 GCA_964489125.1 uncultured Saprospiraceae bacterium | reverse complement strand
CATTTCTTTTTCTACCTGAGAAAGATAATAATGGCCAAGAAAATCGGGGCTGTCTATTTATAGACAGCCTTTTTCATTTCATAGTAGAATTAGAAAAAGCGCACCAGGATATATGATGCGCTTAATCTTAAAAGTAGCTATATATAAATCTTATCCGGCTAACTGAAATTCCATAGCCTTCTTGACTAATCCTGCCGTGTTTCGTGCATTGAGCTTGGATAGCAGATTGCTACGATGTGCCTCAACTGTTTTTAAACTGATGAATAGTTTGCCAGCTATTTCCTGATTTGTGTTTTCATCCATGATGAGATCTAAGACTTCCTTTTCTCTTCTGGTAATCTTAGGCACATCTTTTTCGACAGGCTTAGCCTTTCTATTATTGTTCATCAAGCCATTCATGATGGTATTGGTTATGGCCTCGCTAAAATAAGTCCTTCCTGAAGCGACCGTGCGGATGGCGGTGACGAGCTCCTTGCGACCAGTATTCTTAAGAACATACCCCAAGGCACCACTCTTAAGTACTTCTGTGATATAGCTCTCCTCATCATGCATCGAGAGCACTAATATCTTGACAGTCTGATTCATTTTGAGAATGCGTTCACATACCTCAATACCACTCATATCTGGAAGATTGATATCGAGTAAGATGATATCAATTTTTTCTAAAAGCTCCTTATTGAAAACACCTTTACCTTCAAAACATCGCTCCACAATAGCAATGTCGTCTTCCTTACTCAGGATGAACTCAAGACCTTCAACAAACATTTTATGGTCATCAACAATCAGTATTCTTATCATTACTATAATTTACATGGTCAAGGTAATCCTGTTTATAACTCAGATAATATAGGGTTTACTCTAATTACTAACCACTCTAGAAGAAGCAGATTAGTAGATATGGGATACTTAACCCTTAAGAGAATACTTTTAGTATACATAATGATGACTGTCTCTCATGCTTGGTCACAAGGAGACAGCACATATCTCGATCAACTCAAGTCGATTAACGATCGAATAGAAAAGGGGCTCACACAAAATGACATCAATAGCCGCGCAAGGGCTTACTATGATCGCGCCAAGCTAAACTTTGATATACCATTGCGCAATCAGGACATCATCGGAGACTTGATTGAAAGCGCAACCTTATACAAGTTTCTGGATGATGAGGATGGATACTTCAGGGCTCGTTTAGCCCTGGCAGAGTTCTATATTTTAGAAGAGATATATCTGGATGACGCCTTCAAATTGTCATCAGAGGCATTCCGATATTTCAATGATCAGAAGAACAGCACAGGACAGCTTGTAGCAACTAAGCAACTGGGGCAAGTCTATCAAAAAAAGCAGGATTATGAAAAAGCCATACCCTATGCCGAGCAAGCTCTTGCCACCAGTATAGATATTCAAGATCGCCATCAAGAATTGGACATAAGGTTGCTTATCATAGAATTGTTCGGCAAACTCGGCAAAGTTGAAAAGGTTGTAGAACAAGGACTGTATACCATCAAACTTGAAGAGAAATATGCCATAAAAAGAGTGTCTTCACAAGTCTATCACACGATGGCAAGCTATCTATACAAAGATGGGCAATACGCCGAGGCACTCAATTATGCTCAGCTTTCTGAAACACTTTTGGGTGCTGATGACGAAATGGCTATAGAAAACTATGATCTATTGGCCACACTCTATCGCGATAGGAAGAACTATGAACAAGCGTATTTGTCATCAGAACGGGCCAATATCCTTCGGCAAAATCAATACAGTCAGGAAAAATATGCACTATCCAATCAGCTCGCAGTTAAATATCAGACCCTTGAGCGCGATCGTGAGATACGTGAACTTGAGCAAGACTTTGAATCAAGTGAAACAAGACTATTTAAGCGAACCAGGTTGTTTTTTGTCTTAGGATCACTATTACTCCTCCTAACTGGTATAGCGGTCTACTTCTATCGTCTGCAAAAACAAAAGCTCGCAGCTAAAAACCTGATTACTCAGCAACAAAAAGAGATCAATGAACAACGGATCAATGAACTAGAAAACTCACTGAAAATTAAAAACCTCCAGGCCATGGTCAATGGTCAAGAAGCGGAGCGCACTCGCATAGCCATAGACTTGCACGATAGTCTCGGTGGGATGCTGTCTACTCTTAAGTTGCAATATGATAGTCTGCAAGTAGATAATGATATCCTCGGTGATAGTCCTGAATATCATAAGATCATGAAACTCATAGATGTGGCTTGTAAGGATGTCCGTGATATATCTCGCAACCTCAAACCAAACTCTCTTGAAAAACTTGGCTTAAGTGCGGCCCTTGGAGATCTCATAAATAGATATAATACCCGTGGTTCACTTGAGATAAGTCTTCATACTAATGAGATCGATGGCATGCTTGAAGACAATGCCAAGCTACATGTCTACCGAATCATCCAAGAATTGCTCAATAATGCGCTTAAGCATGCTCAAGCAACTGAGATAGATGTTCAGATTAATAAAACTAACGACCACATTATGCTCATGGTCGAGGACAATGGAATAGGGTTTATTGAGAGCGAAGTTGTTAGAGGACTTGGCCTTGGAAATCTACAATCTCGAGTAAATCTTCTCAGGGGTGAGATTAGCTTTGATTCAGTACCTCAGAAAGGCACTTCAGTAATCGTGCATATTCCGATTTCTACTACGGATAGGCAAACTCAAGATCAGGTCGAGCCTGGCCATCACAGAGTATAATTGAACAGGTATATGATGGAGACGCTAGTCTAGGATTACAGCCTCTTTGGCTTTAATTCCTTTTTCTGTCTTTTCTATTTTGAACTCTACTTGCTTACCCTTTCGAGCTTTTCCTGTGAGTTCCGAAACGTGGAGAAAAATTTTATTCTCAATACCGTCTGTTTCGACAAAGCCGTAGCCTTTACGATAGTTGAAATGAACAATTTTACCCTTCATTTTTTCGGAAGAGGAAGAAGATGTTGATGTGCTCTTGGAGCCTCCGAAAATTCCTTTAAGTGTATCTAAGAAACCCATAACTATGCGCTATATGCTACGATTTTCTCTTGCTCAAATAGAGCGTCCACATCGTCTTCGATAAATTTTTTGCCATTCCACTTGCCGAGCCATTTGCAGTTGTCACGCTGTGTACGTAAGTACATGTTATAAGCCTCAAGTGCTTTTCTCAATGTTACACGCTTGATACAAATGTTATTGTTGAAACCTTTCTTGATTTCAAAATAGTACACGCCTTCGCCATATTCGAAGC
>CAZAXY010000251.1:0-3250 GCA_964489125.1 uncultured Saprospiraceae bacterium | reverse complement strand
TATTATTACTCCATGTTCATGACTTCCTTTAATGCAACATGCTTCAACACATCTTCTTTATAGAAGTAGCAGTCGCGCATTTCCTTCTTAGAGAATAGTTCTAATTGATCGCCATAGTGTGGTGAGCCTTTTTGTGTGCTATTGCCATAGCTCATCAGAACCCTCGCCTTGACCTGATCGCCGAACTCGATAATGCTCTGCCAGGTATCTCCACCATCAATATAGAGTCTCCCATCTTCTGCTGGACCGTCCTCAGACCACGCCACTCTGAATATTCCGACAGAACCGTCTGCACCATTTCCAGGCAAGTCCTTGTTATTATACTTGATGCGATATACCTGGCCCCATGGGATGTCGAGTGGCACCCCACGAGATTTAAACTGCCCCACGATTGCTTCAAGCGCCTGAACAGCCGCCTCTGGATTAGCTAATCCATCGGGGGTAGTTCGTGCATTAACGAGTGACCATTGCTCGGCATAATTAGATTGATTATATGGCCCGAGTGCGTGTGCCCAGTTGTAGAATAATGCCATTCCTCGACTATCAGCATTCGCTTCACGATCCCAATCCATCAAGACCGCCATTGCTTCTTTGGCAGCATCGCCACCATGTGCGTCGATCGCAGCAAACAAGTCATCGAGCATACGATCTGCCATCTCCAATCGAGTTGACAACTTATATTCTTCTAACTCTTCGAAGGTGATACTTTCATCTTCGGCAAGCATCCTAGCCGAGCGCTGTGGCCTGAAGGTCATCCGCACTGGAGCCACGTAAGGAGGATAGTCCTCTGGATCTAATTCCCTTGGGAATGTTGAGGTCCATGGTGGATCATTTGCATTTTGTAGCCATCCACTGGCTGGGTTCTCTACTTTGGGAAGGTCTTCATAAGGATGTATCCCTTGCCAGATATTGAGTGGATCAGTACCATCCACTTCACCTGACCAATGATCCCAACCGCCCTGCTGTCTGATAGGAATCTGGCCATTGAACATATAAAAGATGTTACCTTCCTGATCAGCATACATAATATTGAAGAATGGTATCTGTACCTCTTTGAGTGCAGTCTTAAATTCTCCTAAGGACTTTGATTTACCCATGTTCCACCACTGCACGATGCCATAGGGTCGATCGAGACCAGGAAGCCGTACTGCAATAGCTTCGTCTCCAGCCTTTCCTAAGATTGGGCCATGATCTGGAGACTCATAGAAGATTTCATCTCTGATGATCATGGCGTCATCACTCTTTACTTTGATCGATGCTCTGCGGATAGACAGATTTCGCCACTCATCACCCACTTTGTACTGTCCTCGGTCATTAATCTTCAGGATATATCGGTCCGCATTATCTATTGTATTATTGGTATGAGACCATCCGAGTTGCTCATTAAAAGCTATACCAAGCGTAGGCAATCCAACTAGGGTCGCCCCATAAATATTAAGTTCAGGTGTATTAAAATGTCCTTCATAAAATAACCATTCATCATACCATGGCAGGTGCGGATTCATGACAAGCATGGCATTGCCACTGGCGCTACGACTCGGTCCTACTGCATAAGTGTTAGAGCCTGTATGGGAGAGCACCCAGTTTGGTACTGCCTGTAAATCATTACCTCCAACGAATCGAGAATAGATCACA
This sequence comes from uncultured Saprospiraceae bacterium, assembly GCA_964489125.1. GTDB lineage: Bacteria > Bacteroidota > Bacteroidia > Chitinophagales > Saprospiraceae > GYS-P2D. The sequence goes on along the minus strand of CAZAXY010000251.1, from coordinate 1,615 downwards.
AATATGGCATGCTTGAGAATGTCATAATTTTCTACAGGTAGCACCTGTTGGTACTTTGATTGTACGGCATCTGGATGTGCTGCTACATATGCATTCATTCCCTCTACGAATGCATCAATGTATCCTTTAAATTCTGGGCTCTGCTGATCATACCAATCGACTGCAAGAGCAGGAAAGTTCATCCCATGTACCATCTGATCATTCAGAAGATATTCGGCTCCCCAATACTCTGCTGCCCGCCCACGAGAATTAGCATATAGCTTGAGTATCGTATTGGCATGGCTCTTCATCTGTGCCCATCCGAAGCTATAGAAGAGCTCATCATTGTTAGTCGCATAGATATGCGGCACTCCCCATTCATCCCACAGAATCTCAGTCTGCCCTTCCGGCTCATCAGCAATGGTTCGTATCCCTGGTGGCGGGCTGACGATAGTATTTGATACTGGTTTATTACAAGCAAGAAATGTGCAGAGACTGCAGACTAAGAGTAGGTAGAAAGATTTCATAATAGACTATTATGGATGTTTGATTTAAATACAACTTCCTAAATTTAATCCACAGTTGACTAAAAAGCTAAGAACATGAAGACTATAAAAGGCCCGGCAATATTCCTCGCACAGTTTATGGGTGATGAAGCTCCTTATAATTCTCTTGACTCCATATGTGCCTGGGTGGCGTCACTTGGATATAAGGGAGTGCAGATTCCTACATGGGATGATCGCTGTATAGACCTAGAGAAGGCAGCAACCAGCAAAGACTATTGTGATGAGCTCAAGGGCATCGTCGGCGCTCATGGCCTTGAAATCACAGAACTATCGACGCATCTCCAAGGGCAATTGGTTGCAGTTCATCCGGCCTATGATATCATGTTTGATGCATTTGCACCTGACGAGTGCAAGGGCAATCCTAAGGCTCGCCAAAAGTGGGCAGTGCAACAGGTAAAGTGGGCTGCTCAAGCTAGTCAAAATCTTGGCCTTGATGTGAGTGTCACCTTCTCGGGTGCATTGCTATGGCATACTGTATATCCGTGGCCACAGCGCCCAGCAGGACTGATTAATACAGGATTTACTGAGCTGGCGAATAGATGGATACCGATACTCGATCATTATGACAGTTGTGGTGTTGATTGCTGCTATGAGATACATCCTGGTGAAGACCTTCATGATGGTCATACTTGGGAGCTCTTCCTAGAGCATACTAACAATCATAAACGTGCGAACCTGCTATATGATCCAAGCCACTTCGTATTGCAACAGCTAGACTATCTACAGTTTATAGATTTCTATCATGAGCGCATCAAGATGTTTCATGTGAAGGATGCGGAGTTCAATCCCACCGGCAAATCAGGAGTCTATGGAGGATATCAGGATTGGGCTAATCGAGCCGGTCGATTTAGATCGCTCGGAGATGGTCATACAGATTTCGCTGCTATATTCAGTAAGTTATCGCAGTATGGCTTCGATGGATGGGCGGTGCTCGAGTGGGAATGTTGTATCAAGTCACCAGAGCAAGGTGCCACTGAAGGGGCGCCTTTCATAGAGTCCCATATCATTGAGGTAACTGAAAAAGCCTTTGACGATTTTGCAGGGGCTGCACCAAGTGAGGAGGTCAACAA
>CAZAXY010000250.1:0-3291 GCA_964489125.1 uncultured Saprospiraceae bacterium | reverse complement strand
TTTTCAACACCACAGAAGGTTAACTTATTGACCAAAATGGAGGTTAACAGAATAGACAGACGGTTACCCCCCCCTACCCCCCCGCTTGTGAATTTTCTTTTCTAATCGTCCGTCGGCATTTTGTCCAGATAGGTTCAGAATTCGGAATAGATAGGTGTTAATCCCAATCACTCCATGATACAAGACCATCGAGATATTCCCTTGCTCAGTGAGCGTGACCAAGTCACCCTCTTGGACAACGTATCTCGGAATCCACGTCACCAACTGATGGTGCTGATCATGATCGACTGTGGATTAAGAGTAACCGAGTTAATCACTTTGACCATAGGTAACTTTGACTTTCAGAATAGGACCTTAAGGATTGCATCACTTAAGAAGAGAAGTGACAAACCGATTTATAGAGAGATACCGCTCACACCAAGAGTGATAGCGGCATTATCTGAAGTATATCTCAAGCTAAAAGACAAAACTGCTGATGCCTTCCTCTTTCCGAGTAATAGTAATACTGGCCATATCAGCCGGGTAAGTGTGTGGAAGATGCTCAAGCGTTATAGCGGATATACTGCCTCACCACATATGCTGAGACATACTTTCGCAAGTGAGGTGGTCAAGAACGGTGCTGACATCCGCACTGCTCAGGATCTCTTAGGACATGCATCTTATAAGACGACGGAGATCTATTTGCATGTAGCGGAGCAAGAGAAGAGAGATGCCATCCAGAGAATTGATAAGAGAAGTAGACTGCAGAAGGTGAAAGACAGATACTTTCCAAGATCTAATGTGTTCGTCTTGAATAAGAGTGCATCAGGTTCTAATTACTTCGTAGGTAGAAAGGACATACTGAAAGAGGTGAATGAGCTGTTTCATAAAAAGGTAAATCTCCTCATCCTTGGACCCCAGGGAATCGGCAAGTCTCGGATCCTCCTAATGCTCAATCATGATAAGATCTTAAGGTTCGATGATTTCAAAGGAGTTAAGACGACTCTCGGGAATCTACTGCTTGAGCTCTATAATGGCGACAAAGAGAAGATCATCCAACTGCTAACTGAAGAGGCAGAAATCAATAAGGTTATCACCAAGAATAGCGTACCACATCTGATCAATTTATTACTGAAGACAACTGAAAAGGATGAGTATTCTCTCATCATCGATGATATCACCAGCGTCACTCCTTCCGGAGTTGTCGCACTCGAGAAACTAAAGAACCACTTTCATATCATAGCGGCAGCTCGTCAGGTCAAGATGTCTCAAGCCAGCTTCTTATCGAACTTCCAAAAACTGTCCATCAAACCATTAAACCGCATTGAGTCAACACAACTCATAGTACAACACTCTAAGCCCCTCAAGAACCGCATCGAGGATTACGAGTCATACAAGAATCATATCTACGAGCAAACGGGAGGTAATCCGCTGTTTATCAAAGAGATAATAGATCGATTTAGTAAAGAGCCGATCATCAGTATTGATCATATCCGTGATATAAGACACACAGCTGCACTACGTGAGATCGATATGAGCATACCTATTGTGATTATGATTTCATCACTGATGATCCTGCGATATATAGGCGGCGAGTTCGAGGATGATAGCGGTGCATTTAGACTGTTTGGAGGTATATTTATGTTGTTCGCCCTATTCTCCAGGAGCATTTTCAATTATGGGAAGAGGAAGTTCGTTTAAGAAGTGATTAAGGCTTAAATGTTAGTTATTTTTCGTTGATTATAACTAATGGGGGCGACCCACAAAAAGCAGTTTGTTGAGCTATAAATGTAGCAACGCTACTTTTAGGTATACTCTTAGTTCCAGCGGTGTTACATGAAATATAGGTAATTTGTACTAACTCAGTTGTATAAGTAAAACTGAATAGCAATGAAGTTAATAGAATTAATAAGCTTGATTTTAACAGTTTCATATTTTTTATTTGATAATAAGTTAATTAAATGCCTTAACCACTTCTAAGGCTAGAATACTTATATCAACTATCAATTTTAGACCAAGTTATCAACATTGATATGTCGGATGTTAGCAATTCTATAGAATTATGAAATATGGGAAAACGAAAAAGACCTGTGTCGAGATTTGCATCAATTAACTCCTTAATAACAGTACTCTTATAGAATTGGAATTCTGTATATCTCTTTTCTAAATAAAGTTGCCAATATTCTTTGAAGGTAATTTGTTGATTTGCAGTGGGTGTTTTTATCGAAATGTTTTCGTTAGATTTGCTTAACTCGGTAAGAGTAAAAATAATCGTTTGATCATCAGAATATGCTTCGTAAACAAGACCTGGTAATCCTTTTAATTTCCATGGCCCATCTTTTACAGCAATTTTTGGATTAAACCATGCATAGTATGTCCTGCCTCTGAAATATGTCTGAGCCAAGAAGCACAATTGTTCATCAACAGTTTTTGATGAATCAATGTAATACCAATTGTTATAGTCAATAACCTCATCTATCAACACTGAATTTTTGGCAATAACCTCTCGGGATATGGTTTTTTTTGTTTTATGATCATAATATACCATAAAACCTATAGAATCTAATTCAATAACATCCACAGTACTTTGTCCCTCTAATGCATCGAGAAAATAATGTTCTTTCATCAAACCATCAGAGGGATCATGTGAAACTGGTACCGCTTTTTTATAAGTAAATAGACTTTTATCATTAGATACTATGAGATCTGTTTTGAACTTATACAACTTGGGTGATTCTAACTTTCCCATGTTTAAAGTCATGTCATACTTAGCTCTCAATGTAGATTGAGCCAAAATATTACTAAAACATAAGAGAAGGGAAAATGCTAGGGCTATTCTCATTAACACAACTGATTTACCTATAAATATAACCATTATAACATATGTATTAATTTATAATATATTCTAAGGTTCTTCCTACCACTGAAAAGGCTAAAGAACTTGAGGAGTTAATACTTAGTTATGGTTCATGTTTTTATTAATCGGGGATCAGTCCAATGGCATAATGATTGCATCATATGTAGTTAATCATGACTGCACCAAACCATATAGTAGGTGGCTTCACGTTCACAGGAATCTTCGCCGCCATAGGAGATGACCGACCGATCTCGTTAGAGGCGAGTACGACAGTGCTCGAAGGGAGAGAACGACGAAAGTCGGTGGGTGAGCCTTTACATCTCGAGATTTATATACCATGACAGCTCCTAATCATATTATAGGAGGTTTCTGTTTTACTGGTGTATTCGCATCTATCGGAGGTATCAACATTCTCCAAGACTATCGTCTAATCCCCATCATCCTTTTTGCCTCCC
>CAZAXY010000249.1:0-3306 GCA_964489125.1 uncultured Saprospiraceae bacterium | reverse complement strand
GGTATACTTACTGGTGTCTCTAAGATGGGCATACCCAACTCCTTTCTAGCAACGAAAAGAACATATGGTGATTTCATATTGAGCTATGAAGTGATGATAGATGAAGGGCTGAACTCAGGCGTACAGATCCGAAGTCTCTCCACAGCGGAGTATCAAGATGGTCGTGTGCATGGTTATCAGGTGGAGATTGACCCCTCGCCCAGAGCCTGGTCAGGAGGTATTTATGATGAAGCAAGACGTGGTTGGCTCTATCCACTCAGTATCAATACAGATAGTCAACAGGCTTTTAAAAATGGTCAATGGAATCAATATAGAGTTGAGGCTATCGGGGATACGATAAAGACTTGGATTAATGATATTCCAGTAGCACATATGGTTGACAACATGACTGCTGAGGGGTTTATCGCCTTCCAAGTGCATAGCATCTATGATGAGAAGGATGCTGGTAAAAAAGTGCATTGGAAGAATATCTCAATTGAGACAGAGAACTTAAGCACCAATCGGAAATCCACGTCTGCACCTCAAGAGTCGTACCTCAATCAACGCTTAACAGATCAAGAAATCGCTCATGGTTGGCAATTACTTGTTGATGATCTTAATCTCATAGAGTCAGATGAGAGGCCCTACGAGATCAAATTTGATTTTAAACTTCTTGACTCTGTAAAGACCGATCAACGCTATGCAGAGGACTATCGTTACTCAATTTATCACAACGACTCGCAGTATCCTGTCGGTTCACTATTAACTATTTCAGCAGCAACTAATCTCAGTGAAACCAGCAATCCAAGTACTCGTTACAAAGGACTCAATCAATGGAATCGAGCCCATATAATAGTCTCTGCTGATAGGATCCAGCATTGGCTCAATGGGATTAAAGTAGTCGATCATCCCATAACATCTGCGCCCAAGATGGCGCTATCTCCACCTGATAATACTGCGCAGATCTACTACAAAAACTGGAAACTAAAACTATGATCAGGATTCTCATAGGCCTATTAGTGCTCTCATTTTTAGCTTGTTCAGAACCTGAACAGAAGGTTACCACAGATGAATTCGTACTGCAAGAAGGGTTTACTATTGAGCTGCTCGCTGCGGAGCCTCTATTAGACTCTCCTGTTGCCATGACTTTCGATACAGATGGGTCGATATATGTGGTTGAATTACCGGGATACATGAGAGACATCGAGGGATCCGACGAAGACGCCCCCGATGGCAAGATTGTCAAGCTATCTGACCAAGATGGCGATGGAACCTTTGATCAACGCACTGTTATCAAGAAGGACTTAATTGCGCCACGTGCAGTCGCTTTCGCCTATGGCGGTCTGTTATATTCTGCTGGCACTAGTTTATATTGGGATGATCTCAGCGATAATAAAAGTGCAGAATTGGTAGACTCGCTCTATGTAATCGGTGGCAACATTGAACATCAACCTAACGGGCTACTGTACAACATCGACAACTGGATCTACAGCGCTAAGTCTAATGCTCGTTACAGAAAAACTGCAGACGGATGGCAGAAGGAAGCTACCTCATTCAGAGGGCAGTGGGGCATCGCACATGATGAACATGGACGCTTATTCTATAATGACAACTCTAATGCCTTATATGGTGATATCGTGCCGCCTAATATCTTGATCAGCAATCCTTATCTCAAACCTTCCGCAGGTATCGGCAAACAGATCACTACTGATAACAGACTCTTCTTACTACAGGCCACTGATGTTAATCGAGGATATATACCCGGAGTACTCGATACTGCTACAGGCAAGGTTCTCCACTTTACTTCAGCCTGTAGTCCACATATCCAGACCAGCGATGGACTTGGAGATGCGGTGAGGGGAGATGCCTTCGTCTGTGGACCTGAAGGTAATCTTGTCAAGCGCTATAAGATGAATTATGATGGCTATAACATCAATGCCGCTCAGGCCTATGAAGGTGAGGAGTTCTTAGCATCTACTGATGAAACATTTAGACCTGTCAATCTGTATACTGGTGGCGACGGTGCGCTGTACATTATGGACCTGCGCAAAGGGATCATTCAGCATCGAGCCTACATGACTAGTTACTTGCGAGAGAAAATCGAAGCAAGGTCTATGGACTCCATAATCGGCTTAGGCAGAATCTATAGAGTTTATCAGGAGGGTCAATTAACAGACAACAATTGGCCAACTAACGACGCCGATTGGATTAAAGAGCTATCGAGCAGCAATGGTGCAAGAAGGATGATGGCACAAAAGACACTCGTAGCTGCGACTTCTGAGGGGCTCAATGATAAGCTCATCGATTACGTCAATACCGACGATACCTGGGGGATGATCCATGCGCTATGGACTCTTGAAGGACGTGATGCACTTAGCCAAGATATTCTCCTCGAGTTAGCTCAGCAACATAGCAATACTGAGCTATGGTATCACTTACTTCAACTCGTTGATGACTCCAATCAGGAAGAACTAATTAAGCTTTTAGTTCCAGACTATGACGAGATGCTGGCACCACTAGTAGCGCATCTCCAACCGAGTGTTCAACACCAATCTAGTGGTGTGCTTGCTGAAGCGGCGATCAGTGGGATGACAATCAATGAACTTCAAAACTATCGATCACAGATCACCAATGGAACCATAATAGATAGTCTGGCTACTGTCACGCTGTTCAACTACGCCACTAATACAATAGTTGCCCCACAGCTGAGGACCCAGTTTTTTAAAGATCCACGCACCGCAGGTCTCCAGTTATACAATACCTACTGCAGTACATGCCATGGGCAAGATGGCATGGGTAGAGACAACCTCGCCCCACCGATTATGCAATCCGAGTATGTCAACGGTAATAAAGATCACCTAATCTTATTAATACTCCATGGACTCCAGGGCCCCATCAAGGTGAATGGCAAAACCTACAATATGAATGCTGTCATGCCAGGGATCAAGGACAGTCCACAGCTTGGTGACAAGGAGATTGCAGAGATCGTCATATTCGTCCGCAATTCCTTCAGCTTTGCCAATCCTTGGGACATTTCCGTTGAGCGAATCAAAGAACTCCGAGAACTAACTAAAGATCGAACAGACATGTATACTGAGGAGGAGTTGTTCAGTTTCTGTAGTGAAGAGTAGAGTGTATTTAGTGACGAGTATCGAGTTGTTAGTATCGAGTTCGAGAATAACACTTTTGCGCCTAGGTGTCTTTGCATGATAGTCAACGCATAAATATGGCGACCGAGATGGAATTGGCTGTAATAAAAAAAAGCCCTCGAGAGAGGGCTTATGCATCAACCAAAAAATAAATCCTATTACTGCTATTGAGACGTGA
>CAZAXY010000248.1:0-3353 GCA_964489125.1 uncultured Saprospiraceae bacterium | reverse complement strand
TATCAAGTCATTAATGCCGGCCTCAGTGGTGAAACTACAACAGGCGGATTGGGCCGTATTGATTGGGTATTACAGCAGCCGATTGATGTCTTTGTCTTAGCCTTAGGATCCAATGATATGTTGAGAGGGCTGGACTTGGCTTTAAGTGTAGACAATTTGCGTCAGATAATTGAAAAGGTCAAAGTACACAGTCCAAAGGCTAAGGTCATCATGGCCGGCATGTTGGCTCCTCCTAACATGGGACAAGAATATAGTATAGGTTTTAATGGGATGTTTGGCGAGATCGCTGAGGATTATAATGCAGACCTCATTCCATTCTTACTTGAAGGAGTCGCTGGAAATCCTGATCTAAATCTTGCCGATGGTAAGCACCCGAACGCAGTAGGGCAAACTATAGTGGTGGAAAATGTATGGCAGATTTTGAAGGAAGTGCTATAATGATTGAGTAACTCGCTGCTAAACTTTAACACATCGCTGTAGGTGTACTCCAGATTCTCTGTGTCTTATGTTTATAAGATGAAAAATAGCAGGTGACAACGTCCTCTCTTTACAGATCGTTTATACTCAATGGTATCTCTAAAGATGATACTATACTCCACAATTCTGTCAAGAAATGTTATAACATTCTATTGACATACAATCTCTTTGCTGCGGTACTCATTTTTCTACATTATTCCTTAGGTGGGGCAAGTTTTCAGCTAATATTGATATCTGTGTTCACTCTATTTATAGCATCCATGCATGCTCTGGTCAGGTATGGTTACTACAACTTATCAGTAATACTGTATAATCTATTCTTCGCATTGTCATTTGCAGGAATAATATGCTCTTTATCTGGTGAAATAGGACATATAGCTAGTGGGTTTTTTGTTTTAATATTGGTAGCCACACTATTTGTAAAAAATAAAGGAACAAGTCTATTTCTAATCGGAGTCAATCTGGTGTTATTGCTAGGAAGTATTTATTACTCGAGAAATTATCTTCCCTTTTTAGGATTAACTCAGAATCCAACAGTTGAAATTATTATTTACTTCACTAGTGCAGTCAACATAGCGGTCATTGGATATGCACTAATCATGCAAATTCGTATCAGTGAAGATCAAATTCAATCACTTATTGGCTCCCTTCAACAACAAAACGTAGAACTAAATAATACGAACAAAGAGCTCGAAAAAATAACTTATCTCGCCACTCACGATCTCAAATCACCGGTGAGATCCATGATCTCATTCTTAGGATTGATTAAAAGAGAACTGAGTAGTACGAATATGGAAAACGCTAACACTTATTGCAACTTTGCACTAGATGGAGCTAACCAGATGAATGATCTTATTAATGCAACACTAAGCTATAGCCAGATTAATTGTGGAACAGATATTCCTAAAGAAGATGTCGACCCCAATGAAATTATTGCCAAGATTGAGAGTGTCGCAAAGCAGTCAAATAAAGATGTTGTGATAAAGTATGCTAATCTCCCAATCATTGCTACTTGCGGAACAATGCTTTATAAGCTTCTTCAAAACTTGATAGAAAATGGTGTCAAGTACAACAAGAGTAACATCAAAGTGATTCGCATTGACGCTAAGGTTAGTGACAACAATTATCACCTCTCAGTTACTGACAACGGCATCGGCATAGAGCCTAAGTTTCACGAAGAAGTATTTGAAATGTACACTCGCCTCCACAATAATAGAGAGTACGATGGAACCGGCCTAGGACTGGCGATATGTCGCCGGATATGTCATCAGATAGGTGGCGAAATTGTTATTGATCCAAAGGTCACTGAGGGTACAAGATTTATCATTACCATTCCACTACAAGCTGCTGCGCAGGTCTTAGTTGCCTAGCGCTCCACTAGGATTCGTCTAAACTTAGATCACGATTAGGACATATTGGGATATCTTTATAAGAAAATATTCCATCTATATGAGAGTCATCATTCTACTCCTCTTGAGCATTTTTTGCGGCAACATATACGGTCAAGAAGTTGCCCCACCCACTTCGGATCAACGTATCTATGACATTATCTCTGCATGTTCGTCAGAGCGAATAGAGTCTGATATTAGGACCCTTGCAGGATTTGGCACGAGACATACTCTTTCAGATACCGTGTCACAGACTCGAGGTATCGGAGCTGCCCGTAGATGGATTAAGGCTGAGTTTGAAAATATCAGTGCGGCTTGCGATGGATGCCTCGAGGTGAGTTACTTAAGTGGTGTCATTGAAAAAGGCCAGAGCCGAAGGATACCTGAATCAACTAATATTGTCAATGTGCTCGCGATAAAGCGAGGTACTGTATATCCCGACAGATACATCATCATGTCAGGAGACATAGATAGTAGGATATCAGATCCCCTCAACAATGTCGATGATTCGCCAGGAGCTAATGATAATGCATCAGGAATGGCTGGAGTGTTAGAAGCAGCTCGGGTGCTGTCTAAATATGATTTTGCTAGCAGCATAATTTTTGTCGGGTTGTCTGGTGAGGAGCAAGGTTTGTTTGGCGGGAAGATTATGGCGGAGCGCGCCATACAGGATAGTATGGATATCATCGGCATCCTCAATAACGATATGATTGGTAATATCAAGGGTATCGACGGTGTAATTGATAATCGGACCTTCCGAATCTTTTCGGAGGCGGCACCACCTACCGAGAATGAGCAGCAGCGTATCTGGCAACGGTTCTACGGCGGCGAGGTCGATGGCATCTCGCGGCAATTGGCCCGCTATGTTCATCGCATGGTCACCGCTTATATGCCTAATATGAATCCTATGATGATCTATAGATTGGATCGTTTTGGACGTGGTGGCCACCATAGGCCATTTAACGATGTCGGTTTTGCGGGGATACGGATCATGGAAGCCCACGAAAACTATACTCAGCAACATCAGGATATCAGAGTAGAAGATGGCGTAGAGTATGGTGATCGCCTGGAGCATGTCAACTTTGATTATGCAAGCAAACTCACCGCTGTTAATGCCATTGCATTGGCCTCAATAGCCTGGGCCCCAAAACCGCCTAAGGGATTGATGATCGGTGGTGCAGTACAGCCATCAACAAGAATGCGCTGGGATGATTCTGGAGACAACCATGTCACAGGATATAAGATCTATTGGCGAGATACAACCTCTCCGCAGTGGCAATACTCGAGGTATGTCGGCAACGTGAATGACTTCACACTTGAAAATATTGTGATTGATAATTTCCTGTTTGGCGTAGTAACGGTAAGTGCCGATGGTCATGAGAGTATAGTGAGCTTCCCGACAACCTTGATACCGAGGAGGTAGGAGTGAGTAGTGAGTAGTGAGTAGTGAGTAGTGAGTAGTGAGTAGTGAAAAAACCAATCCTTTCG
>CAZAXY010000247.1:0-3367 GCA_964489125.1 uncultured Saprospiraceae bacterium | reverse complement strand
ATTTTCTCCAACTATCTATTGTCGGAATTTAAGATCTCTCCATTAGATAGTATTATCACCGTGGCCAATAGTTCATTTGTCAATACTTTTATAGCTTCACAACAAAATATAGTAAAGCCTTCAGCCAGAAAATGGATAAAACTTAAAACCATAACAACAGCAATCAGCTCAACACTTACGAATGGTTACGCACGTCTGAGGGTAAGAATGTAATAACAATAGGGAATCAAAAAAATATGCCTGTATATAGTCTAAGTTCACCAAATACACTGACCACAGAACGTAAAAAAGCTCTAGTAAATCTAGTGACAGATACCCATTGTTCTATTATGATCGCACCAGAGCAGTTTGTACATGTCTTGTTCTCAGATGGGATTCCGCTCACTGATAATAAACAACTCTATATACATGCGAATGTCCGACAAGGAAGATCTCAAGAACAAATAGATCGGATGTGCACTGAGCTGACAAAAGGATGCGCTTCAATATTAGCGGTATCTGTCGAAGACATCCATATCAACTTGCTGGAGATAGCTGCCAAATGGGCCATGGAGGGAGGATACGTTATGCCGGATCCTGGTGAAGAGGATGAGTGGATGGCAAAGGTGACTGATGCCTTAAAAGCGAGAAAGGGCCTTGAAGTAATATAAACCCTCAAACCAATAAATGCCCCAAATACTCAAGAACTCTGAGCTATATGTAGAGATTGACTTGCCACATGAAGGCTATCAGTTCTCGAGATTTGATTGGACTGGCAAGATCAGAGAAGTACGATATCATGACATGCCTATTACAACGTCCGAGCTCAGCCTTGGACAAAACAAAAAGATTCACGGTATTGGTTTGTATAATGAATTTGATATAGGAGGTCCTCAAGATTATGCAAGTACGGCACTGGGCTCACACTTCCACAAGATTGGCATCGGAAGCTTACTCAAAACAGACAAGGATTATGACTTCCTTCATCCATATGAAGTCACTCCAGCTACTTTTGACTATAAATCTTATCAAGACAAATTGATAATCAGCTGTATAGCAAAAGAGAAGGCTGTGGTATCCTATCGATTACAGAAAACTATTGAGCTCATCAATAACAGTTTGAGTATCACTTATGAATTACACAATAGGTCCTCTACTACCCTATCGACCATTGAGTATGGGCATAATTTTTTGGGAGTCAACAATCAGGACATGGGTTCTACATACGAGCTAATATTCCCATTCGATATTGATATCACTCAGTGTGAAGAAAACGTAAATCCAGATCAAGCCGTGATCATAGATGACAAAGGAGTATCCTTCAATAGTCAGCCCTCTCGCCCTTTTTTCTTCAGCAATTTATCTGGCAGTCGGTCAGTACCAGCCTCTTGGCATTTGATCGATCATCATAGTGGCGTCAATGTTACTGAAACGGGAAGCTTCAATACACATAAAATCAACTTATGGGGTTCTAGGCATGTCATGAGTCCAGAACTATTTCACCGAGTCTCCATCGCCCCTGGAGCACAATCACAGTGGACCAGGACATACCGGTTCTGGATGTCAGATACCTAAATATGATTAATATGGGCCTTTGATTAACCAAAATCTGTTAACAAAAAGCGCCTCTCTCTTGTTATAAAGAACAGTCAATGAGTTACTTGATAATCATATCAACTTCACTCCATCATTCCGCCTTCAAAAGCACAAAAGATGATTAAATCTATACGACCATTAGGCTTTCCATGGCAGACACAAGATCCATTCTTGTTCTGTGCTTATCATAAAGATCACTACCCTGCTGGACAGGAGGATATGAAAATTAGTTCTGCAGAATTAGCCGGCCGCAATATTGGTTCTGACTTCATGCTTAAGGATAATTTCAGAATGTACCATGGCAGGACAATCCCTGGATTTCCTTACCATCCTCATCGAGGATTTGAGACGATAACGATCAACATTGAGGGCGTTGTAGATCATTCTGACTCGATAGGAGCTGCAGGGCGCTTTATGGGTGGAGATGTGCAATGGATGACTGCTGGCCGAGGTGTACTGCATTCTGAGATGTTTCCATTGATCAACACTGACGCAGATAATCCATTGGAGATGATGCAGATTTGGCTTAATCTACCCAGTTCGTCCAAGATGGTCGATCCTCACTTCAAGATGCTTTGGAAAGAAGACATCCCCATTATCCGATATAAGGATCATGATGATCTTACGACAACTGTCAAGCTGGTTACTGGCGCTCTTGGTGCGAAGAGTGGATTAGATCCGACCCCAGACTCATGGGCAGCCAATCCAAATAACGCCGTCTGTATCTATACTGCAGATATGGAAGCTAATGCCATCTGGACCATACCGAAAACAAACGCTGCCGCTAATAGAACACTCTATTACTATAGCGGAAATGGATTAAGCATCGGCGATCAGGTGATCGGGGTTAATCAGCTCGTAGAGTTGGAAGCACATCAGGATATTACGTTGAGCAACGGCAGTACCACAAGCCAATTACTAGTATTGGAAGGTGTACCGATCAATGAACCTGTCGTACAGCATGGACCATTTGTTATGAATACTCGTGAGGAAATTCAAGAGACCATGAGAGAATATGGTCGTACGCAATTTGGTGGCTGGCCATGGCCAGAGACTGAATATGTCCATGCAAGAGATAAGGGCAGATTCGCGCTTCATAGCAACGGACAAGAAGAAATCAAAGAAGTACTACATTAACCTCCCAATAAATACACGCTGCAGTTGAACTATGCCTTGTCACACATCTTGATATCAGTTTTTCTTGTATTCTCAATTAGTTGCGATAGTGCTAAGAAATCTCAAGTGATAGATAATCCATTCGTCTCTTTTGATGGAATCAAGATTGCCTATGATGATCAAGGAAGTGGCTCAGCAGTGTTCTTGCTCCATGGATTTATCAATGATAAAAGTTCATGGGGTCGATCTGCTCTTAAGCAACAGCTCATCGATCAGGGATACCGAGTCATCATCCCTGACTTACGAGGTAATGGCGACTCTGACAAGCCTCATGATCCTAAGGCCTACCACGACAACGCTGAAATAAAAGATATCATAGCACTTGCTGATCATCTTGGTATAAATTCGTACATGGCTGTCGGATATTCAAGAGGTTCTATCATACTAGGCAAGCTGTTGATTTCTGATCAAAGAATTACTAAAGCGGTTATCGGTGGCATGGGAGCGGATTTCACAGATCCTGATTGGGAGGTCCCAGGTGTTTTTGCAGATGCATTTAGTGGCAGAGCAGAACTATCTGACATGACACGTGGAGCAGTTGAATATGCGACCTCTATTGAGCGCGATTTAATCTCATTATCCTTGCAACAGGAGTTTCAGCCAGTCACAACTACTG
>CAZAXY010000246.1:0-3369 GCA_964489125.1 uncultured Saprospiraceae bacterium | reverse complement strand
TAGGTAGAGGATCTTGTGTAGATAGTTCTATGGCGCGATCTGGAGCTATTGACTCCGCTGTAAAACCGCCTGCCACAGTGCCTTTATAAACTGCAGTGCCATATCCCAAGTTATTCATATGAGCTCTCACATAGACCACATCATCTGGGCCAATATTAACCGTTCCACCACTCCGAGTGAAGGGCTGTTCTGCAACATGGCTATGTACTAGGATCCGCCTATAGATCAGCACGTCGTCTTGTGTAAAGACCTCCCACCAATCTGTATATTGATCACATCCCGTATCCGGGCTGGCTACCGTCACAGAGAAGTTATAATTATTAGCTTCGCCGCTAACTGTCACCTTAGTTACTCGGGCGGATTCTTGCTGTGTATCTTGAGTTTCTTCAACTTGATCCATAGTAGTAATTGTTGTAGCCAGGTCATTACTGGAGCATGATGCCAGGATCAATACTATAATTGTCACAAAAAGGGTTATCATTGATATTCTTAACATGAGTCATAATTATGCTTCGGTGGTAGCCCATCCCTGATAAAAGGATATTAGTGCCAACCAGATAAGGGAACGCTGAAAGACTAATTTAAGTTGCCAAATGAGAACTTCTTGGAGTAATTCCAATCATACTTCGTAATTTACTGTTGCATTATGATCAATCATGTCAACCGCAAGTTCTTCATCTCGCAAGTTAGCAGCTATACTTTTTGCAGATATCGTCGGCTATACCACACTTATGCAGCAGGGTGAAAGGAAAGCCATGTCCATCCTTAATCGATTTCAAGAAGTACTCGCTGCCAAAGTCAAAGAATCCAAAGGCGAGATCATCAAATCCTATGGTGACGGTAGCCTAATAATTTTTGACAGTACAATTGATGCCGTCCAATGTGCCCATGATTTGCAAATCGCTTTTCGTGAAGGAATCCAAGTGCCACTTCGCATCGGTATACATGTAGGCGAGTTCATCAAAAAAGATCGAGACATCTTTGGCAATGGCGTAAATATCGCTTCTAGGGTGGAATCAATGGGCGTGTCAGGAGCGGTGCTCATGACTTCCTATGTGCAAAGGAGGATCCAGAATCAAGAAAATTTGAAGACTCAATCCTTAGGCTTTTATGCACTAAAAAACGTTGAAGAGGCCATAGAGATTTTCGCCTTGACTAATGAAGGCATGGTAGTTCCTGATAAGAACAAATTAGCAGGTAGAAAGAGAAAAAGCATTTCAAAAACTCTGGTTTTAGGAGGTGTTATTGCTGCTTTAGCCTTAGTAGCACTTTTATTTTGGATACAGATTAGCTCCCACAGTGAAAAAGAATTCTCTGATACTGCGCTTGTCCAAGAATTAGGCCCTAAATCTATAGCAGTCCTACCATTCACCAATATGAGTAGCGATGAAGAAAATCAATATTTCTGCGATGGTATTCATGATGACCTACTCACTCACTTATCCCAGATAGTCAACATGAAGGTGATCTCGAGGACGTCAGTGTTGAGATATAGAGATACAAAATTGCCAATCCCAGAGATTGCTAATGCGTTAGGGGTTTCTCATGTCTTGGAAGGGAGTTTTAGAAGAGCTAACAACCAGATCCGCATAAATGTCCAGCTCATTGATGCCAAAACTGATGACCACGTCTGGTCAGAAATATATGATCAGGAGTTAAATACTGAAAATGTATTTAAATTTCAAACCGAAGTAACCAAAAAAATTGCGGCTGCTCTCGATGCTAACTTATCAACGAGGCAGATGGGCGCAATGGACGAGAAACCTACCGCTATTCTTGAGGCATATGAAGCCTATCTAAAAGGTCGCCAGATCATGGTGAAGAGAAATACACCTTCTTTATTAGCAGCTAAACAACTTTTTGAAAAAGCCACTTCCTTAGATCCTGATTTTAGTCAAGCCTTAATACAATTAGGGACTGTTCATCATCTTATGATTTCATATTCTGATGGAGATGTAACAGTAAATAGATCAAAGTCCATAGAGTACCTTGACCGCGGACTGAAGATCAATCCCAATATGGCTGAAGCTTATGCCTTGAAGGCGATTATTCATGAAAATCAAAAAGAGCACGAGGAGGCAAAAACAGCGTTTGAAAAGGCAATTCAACTCAATCCAAATCAAGCGATCACCTATCATTGGTACGCACTATTCGCAAGAGATGTCGAAAGAGATCGTGAAAAAGCAAAATCTTTATGGGAACAGGCTAGAGAATTAGATCCATTATCTCCTTCTATTAATTATGCCTTAGGCAGACTTTGCTTTGGCTCACAAGAATTCGAGAAGGGCAAGCTTTTTCTCAAGAAGACATTGACATTCGAGCCTAGCTATCCTAGTACCTATCTCGTACTCCCGCTATTATACACTGCACAAAATAGACTGGACTCGGCTGCAATGCTGGCCTTTCAGAATTTAAAAATCAACGGTAATCAAGGTATCTACTTTGAGCATTCTATGTATCCCTTATACTATTTAGGTATGGATGAAGAATTACTGGCAGAACATGCAATTTTTAAACCTCAAAACAGACAAGATAGCCTTATCAGGTACCGCAGTACGCTGAGGTCCTTGATACACATTAAGAAGGATTTAAAAAAGGCTCAATTGTTTGTAAAAGAGAGTGACTTCATCTCAAGGCTCGAGATTCTATTCTCGATGAAAGAATGGAAGGAATACATTCAGTTATACGAAGAATTGAATCCTAAGGTGCTAACTAAAGCGTATGAATTTGAACCAACGGGTATCAGTCCAGTTTGGGACTATTTTGTTTTCCAGAACTATCTATTTGCCTTGAAAATGGATGGAAGGACACTTGAACATAAAGATCTTTGGATCCATTATAACCACCAAGTATACACAAATGAGTCTAAACTTAATTGGGCAAATCTGATCTGGAAAGACTATGTTCTCATGCGTCGGGCGTGTATAGCCGATAACAAATCTGAGGCCATTGAACTATTGAAAAAAATAAGAGAAAATGGCGGTTTTGGTTGGATCTGGAGACGGTTCGATCAAGATCCAATTTTCGATATTCTAGTTGCTGACACAGACTATATAAAAATAATGGATAATTGGGATCAACTTGTTGTTGATCAAAGGAACACGGTAAGAAGCAGTCTGGTCATCTCTCATTAGGTGTTATATCAATGGGTTGTAACCCCTTGAAACTCCCCAATTAGTAGTTTAATCTCAATGCTCCTTTAGCCCACTGAAAGTTACAGATTCTCAAAGCTGACAAGGGGTTAAAACCCCTTGAATTGCAATGGATCTTTTTATGTTTCTGAGGCAGCGCTGGTGATCTTATCTAGTGCCCCGGTCACCTTCTGTAAGACTTCGTCTTTACCAGAGATAGCGTGCCTGTTCTTGAGAT
>CAZAXY010000245.1:0-3376 GCA_964489125.1 uncultured Saprospiraceae bacterium | reverse complement strand
ACCACTTTCGTGGAACGGGCTGCAAATTTAGGAAATTTCTCTGTAAGAAGTTCAAATAATAACTCGATGGTGTAGTACTCACTCTCGTAGTGCCCAATATCTACAATGGTCAGTTGGCCATCAGCATCAAAGAACTCATGATATTTATAGTCCGCTGTAATGAACATATCAGCGCCAGCTGCTTTCGCATCAGCAAGTAAGAAACTGCCTGAACCGCCACATACAGCAACTTGTTGGACAGGATGTTTTATAAGAGCTGTATGCTTAATCGTGGTAAGATTCATGGTTAGCTTGAGATGATCCATAAAAGCTACAGGATCTAACTCCTGCTCTAACGTTCCGATTATACCTGAACCGATATGAGGCTCGGCAAAATCCTTGGGTCTAAGGATAGTACACTTGGTGAGATTTAGTTTTTGAGCAATTTTTTGATTCACGCCATGGTCCAGGACATTGTCGAGATTAGTGTGAATGGCGTATATGGCGATATTGTGCTGTATCGCCTTAATCACTACTCTATGCACATAATTATCGTAGCGAAACTTCTTGATTCCTGAGAATACTATAGGATGATGAGATACAATCAAGTTGAACCCGAGGGCTATCGCTTCGTCCACGACGGCTTCAGTACAATCTAAGGAAACTAGGGCTCCCGTGATTTCTTGGTTGGGCAGACCATAAATTAATCCAGAGTTGTCATATGATTCTTGCAAGTGTGGTGGTGCAATCTCTTCGAGATAGCTGATGATATCATGTAGTATCATAGTAATTTAATTCTATTGATAATATCTGTTGTTGAGATATGATCGACCAAATCTAAAGATACAAGTCGCCCACCATATCCTTGGACAATCTTAGCTTCGGACAAGGTACTGATATCATAATCCGCACCCTTAGCGAGTATGTTAGGTTTGATTACCTTCAGCGCGCTCGCAGGAGTGAGCTCATCGAAGATTAATACTGCATCAACATAAATTGAGCTTGCTAGTAGATGAGCTCGATGGTTCTGTTTAAATATTGGGCGATTGGGCCCTTTCAGTTGTTGCACAGAGTTGTCGCTATTGAGTCCTACGATTAATAAATCGCCAAGTTCACAGGCTTGCTTGAGACTGTGCAGATGACCACGATGTAGTAGATCGAAACATCCATTAGTCCATACTACTGTCTGGCCCTTAAGAGAGAGTTCACGTAGAAGCTGTTGTGGATCAGTAAATACCTTTTTCTTGAGTCCCATTATCTGTTTACCATCGGAAGTACTATCAAACTGATTAGCCCAAATAAGATATTACAAAAGATGTTAATTGTGAAAAATGTGATCATAGCGATGCTAAAGGCACTTATCTCACTTACATCGAGTATAAGAAGAGATTCAATGAGCATGGCGTGATAGGTACCCATACCCCCTGGAGAAGGAAACACCATACCTAATGCGGCAAAATCAAAGCAAAGTAGTGACTCACTAAACGAGAGATGTGCTGTCGGGCCAAAGGATAGAAATCCGATCCAGTGCATGCCAACATATAGGAACCATATGCCAACTGAGTATGCAATGAATAATGGAATATTCCTAACAGACTTAAGTGATGAGAGACCTTCAACGAATCCGTCAACGATCTTTTTAATCTTTATAAACCAAGTAGACTTGCTATTGCTTTTACTGAGATGGCGATAGAAAAATATGGCTATACCTAATCCCAAAAAACCTAGAAGTGCTAAGAATAGCAGTGCCGTTACATCTAAGTTGAGATTTTCTTCAAAGTACTGCAACATAACCTCACTGTGTAGCAGGAGCCCTAGCAGTAGCAAACTCAACAGACAGATTACATCAATAATCCTACCCACTACAATCGTCCCTAAGACTTTCTCATAGGGGATGTCCTCATATTTAGACAATAATCCAGCCCTAATGAACTCACCCATTCTAGGCAGTCCCAGATTGGCAAAATAGCCCACCATTACGGTATAAAAAGAATTATCAAATCGAGGATTGTACCCCATAGGACGCAGTAGCATCATCCAGCGCAGTGCTCTGAACACGCAGCTCAGTAGGTAAGCTATACACATTACAGCCAGCCAGCCAAAGTTTGCTGTCTTGAAGTCACTGATCAATCGATCAAAAAGACTGCAATCTGCCACCGCTATTCCCTTTATGGCACATTCTTCAGCATACGAGCTTGCTAGATTCTGCCATAAAAAATAGAGGATGATGGCTCCAATAGAGCCAAAAATGATGGTTTGTATAATGCTTTTTCTTACTTCACTCAAGAGGCAAGGTTATATCGAATTGTTGTCATCGGGAAATACATTGACTGAGCTAAACTCAGGATGTTCTTCTGGAGTAATCCATGCGTAAGAGATGATAATCACCTTGTCACCGACACCCATCTTACGGGCTGCAGCACCATTTATGCTGATGATGCCAGAGCCTTTCTCGCCTTTGATCACGTAAGTCTCAAGGCGTTCGCCATTATTGACATTTAGGACTTGTACCCGCTCTCCTTCATAGATGTTAGCAGCCTTCATCAAGATCTCATCTATGGCAATACTTCCCATATAATTGAGATTGGCCTCTCTAACGGTTGCTCTGTGAATTTTCGATTTTTTAACCTGTATCAACATGCTCTATATTGGTATTGCTCCGCACTGGAGCGCAAAATTAAACAATCCTTTAGGTTGTAGAAGTCTCATCTTCTACAATCAATCGCATATTGTCTATCAGTCTAACCTCGCCAGCCCAAACTGCAGTACATGCGACCACCTCCTTAACACCAGAAATGCTCTCAATAGTTTCAAGAGTATAACCATTGATGATAGTGAAGTACTCTGGTTCAAACCCTGGAATGTTCATTGCGGACATAGCTTCAGATTGAATACTTTTAATAGAGCTAGTTCTTATAGATTCTTTTGCCTTGATTAAGGTCTTGTAGATAATCGACGCACGCTCACGGTGATTAGCTGTTAAGCGTGTATTACGAGAGCTCATGGCAAGCCCATGTTTCTCTCTCACAATAGGACATACGACCAGTTCTGTTTTAATCTCTAGAGTCTTAATCATATGTCGGATGATGGTAAACTGTTGATAGTCCTTCTGTCCCATATACAATCTCGATGCAGGGATAACGTCTAGCAACCTCTTCACTACTTGTACGACACCTGCGAAATGTCCAGGCCTATGCTCTCCTTCCATAAGTGTATCAAGACCCTTGAGATCTAATTCTACGCCAAAATTTTCTTCGCCTCCAGGATAAATAGCTTCTGTGGTTGGAAGAAATACGATATCACAACCGATCTCCTCTAATCCTTGACAATCAGCCTCAACTGTGCGCGGATATTTAGTCAAATCATCAGCATTGTTAAACTGGGTAGGATTGACAAA
>CAZAXY010000244.1:0-3395 GCA_964489125.1 uncultured Saprospiraceae bacterium | reverse complement strand
TATCATTTTAATCATGATGAGTCTGCTATCCTGATAGAGGCTAATAGCGAGAGCATCTATAGGAGATCTTACTTGGCCAACTACTATGTCTACGACTTTGCCACAGAAAAACTCACAACTATTTACGATGAAGGCAAGGTGATGAATGCGACATTCTCGCCGGACGGCACTCATGTCGCCTATGTCTGGGAGAACAATCTGTATTACTTCAATATCGATGAAGAGTTGACCTTGCCGGTCACCTTTGATGGTGAGACAAATAGCATCATTAATGGTGTAACCGATTGGGTGTACGAGGAGGAGTTTTCTATAGTAAAAGCATTCTGGTGGTCTCCAGATAGTAAGCGCATAGCTTACTTGCGATTTGATGAGTCGGAAGTACCAGAATTCACCATGACCTACCATAGAGATGAGGTATATCCAGATTACCACACCTTCAAGTATCCTAAGGTTGGAGAAAAAAATGCTGAAGTAACTGCCCATGTCTTTAGCCTCGAAAGTGAGGAGAGCGAGGCGCTCGATCTGGGAGATATGAATGACATCTATATCCCACGAGCGATGTGGACGACCCAGTCTGACGAGCTTTGCGTGTTTAAGATGAATCGCCATCAAAATCATCTTCAGCTCTATCTGATAGACACTGATGATAACAGCTCGAGAGTCTTACTCGAAGAGAAGAACAAATATTACATTGACATACATGATCACCTCAACTTTCTTAAGGATGGACAGCATTTCATCTGGACCAGCGAAAAGGAAGGCTACAATCATATCTATAAGTATAATATGTCAGGTAATGAAGTGGCTGCCTTGACGAGAGGTAACTATGATGTGACAAGCTTCTACGGCGTAGACGAAGCTAATGGTCTCGTCTACTACCAAGCTGCGGAGCAATCGCCGCTGCGACGAGAAGTGTATCAAGTCAAGCTCAATGGGAAACAGAAGAAGCTCTTAACACCAAATGGTGGTACCAGTAGCGCAGCGTTCAGCAGCACCTATGACTACTATACATTGAATCACTCTACGATCAATACGGCTTCGACATATACGGTTTTCGATAGAGCCGGTAATCAGGTTAGACTGCTTGAAGATAACGCTGACATCGCTCTAAAACAACAAGAATATGGTGTGCAGCCCGTGGAGTTCTTTGACTTTACGACTTCTGAAGGTGTTCAACTCAATGGGTGGGGAATTAAGCCAAAAGATTTCGACCCTGCTGGTTCTTATCCTGTGTTTATGTTTCAATATAGTGGACCTGGCAGTCAGCAAGTTCTTGATAGTTATCGTGGTGTCAACTACTGGTGGTTTCAGATGCTTGCACAGCAAGGTTATATCGTAGCCTGTGTCGACGGTCGAGGCACTGGCGCCCGAGGAGAAGAATTCAAAAAGATGACCTATTTAGAACTGGGTCATTTCGAGACGATCGATCAGATTGAGGCAGGTAAGTATCTCGCTGGATTGCCATTTACTGACCCTGAGAAAGTGGGCATCTTTGGTTGGAGCTATGGAGGATATATGTCCTCGCTATGTATCCTTAAGGGTGCAGACGTCTTCAGTACAGCCATAGCCGTAGCGCCTGTAACTAACTGGAAGTGGTATGACACCATCTATACAGAGCGATTCATGCGCACATCTGAAGAGAACGAGGATGGCTATAAAGACAACTCACCAGTGTACTTTGCTGATCAGCTCGAGGGCAACTATCTACTCGTACATGGCAGTGGCGATGATAATGTCCATATCCAAAATAGTATGGAAATGGCTAATGCCTTAATTGCAGCCAACAAACAGTTTGATACCTATATCTATCCTAACCGTGCACACGGCATCGTGCGAGATGGTGCGAGACTACACTTGTATAACAAGATGACGAACTTCCTGAATGAGCATTTAAAATAAGTTGAGTTAGCTGAAACTTTATAGACGACTATGGCGGTTGTAGCGCATCAGCTTATGAATAACTAATGAACAAGGTCAAAGAAATTGTAAATCGCAAAGCGAAATTTTCATACAGCTTCATCCAAGAGTTTGAGGCTGGGATCATGCTGACTGGTACGGAGGTAAAGTCCCTACGTAAGGGTGAGGCCAATCTGAATGATGCCTACTGTGTGTTCAAGGATGATGAGCTCTACATACATAGTTTGTTCATAGCTGAGTATGACCATGGCAATATCTATAATCACGAGACCCGACGTACTCGAAAGCTACTACTCAAGAGGACAGAACTTCGCAAACTTGACAAGCGCACGAAGGAGAAAGGATTTGCCATAGTCCCCTACAAGATCTATTTCAATGAACGCGGTAAAGCCAAAATATTGATAGCGCTGGCTCAAGGTAAAAAGTCCTATGACAAGCGCAATAGCATCAAAGAAAAAGACATGAAGCGAGATCTGGATCGGGCGATGAAGGGGACATAAAAGATTAAAGTGTCAAGTTGGAAAGTTGAAAGTTAGCGCCTTGAGTATCAAAAATCTATCTCATGGCGATAAATTCTTAATTACTCCTTAGTTGTCATTATCCGAAATATTTAAAGCTTTGATAAGCTCTTCAGGTCTCAGTAAGACCTCGTAATTGTCTTGTTCCAAACTTTCTTTAATGCTCTCAAGGTAATCTTGATCATATTGCTGTCTCCATTCATCTAGCTGTTTTAGAAACTCCTTCTCTTTCAAATAAAAACTAGTGTTGTAATCATCAAAAGCATCCTTAGACATCAACTTTACAATATTCTTGTGATCTGTTACATTCTCATCTCGATCACTTTGTCTCATTACACTGAAATGATAGATGTCCTTATCTTTCATAAGGTCGGGTATGTCACTATTCAAGATTCGATTGCCATCTAGCCATATGTCATAAGTCTCTTCTCCATTTATCCAGCTATCTATCAACTCAGATGTAGGTTGCCTAACTGGGAGTGGTGGAGGTGGAGGCAACAGTTTAGAAGCATCTGGAGAAGCGGGGGGTCTCGGTGGAGCGGGCACACTATCTCTTCCATAAGTATTCAAGAAATACTGCACATCCTTCCATGTTCCTCCTCTCACTTTTATATTTTTTGAAGCATTTTCCCATTCCAATTCTGTAGGTAGCCTAAATTCAAGAAGGGTGTCCAACACCGCCTCTTTAAAGTTCAGTTCGGCCAACTCATCAGTCATTTCTTGCTCTTCAGGTATAAAGACCGTCTTCTCCGTACAAGCCATAAAGACAAGCGGCACGGATGCCAAAATGATGACTATACACTGAGCGAATCTAGACATCTTAGCACGTTCAGATGTAAGCATAACTATCCTATTTTTATTAGTAGTGAAATCAAATCGAGACGCCATGATCGGACCAGTTAGGGACCATGACTTATAAAGTAGCTGTAGGTATTCAGATAGCTCGGCAGCATCTCCTGC
>CAZAXY010000243.1:0-3439 GCA_964489125.1 uncultured Saprospiraceae bacterium | reverse complement strand
TAATCTTTAATAGTCTGCTCAACAAGCGCTACCACTTCTGGCTTGCGAGCCTTGAGAGCAGCCATAGCCGCCTGTTGCTCCTCCTGCTGCTCAGTAATCCTTGCCTTGTATCCAGCTTCATCCAATCGCTCATCGATAATCACGGCGTAGCCAAAATTTTCGACATCTGCATACTCAGGCGGCAGTCCCGGAATCGAATCTGCAGGAATCGTAATGACTGCACTATCTCCAACACTTAAGTGAGAGATCACATCAATAATTGGGTTCTGCTTGCGGACTATATCTTCTGCAGGAGCTACTTTGACCGTAGGTAAGATTTTTTGATTACGTGAGGTATTTAATACTTCACCTTTGTCATCCATCATGTCCATCTGGAAGTATACATAATCCCCTACTTTAATCTTTTCGCCAGTTCCTGTTTTGAAGACCTCGTATTCGTATCCTGAAATAGCGGCTGTCTTCTTACCGGTGGCATTTTCTTGGCATGCCGTTGCGATCATCGTACAGATCAATATGATAAGAGCAAATTGATTTTTCATAATAGACTTTGTTAATTGTTTGGTCAAATTACTTGAGATAATATGGCAATACAGACACGAACTTATCCACGGTTGCCTCTAATGATTCTTTTGAGGATCCCCCAGAGGCGTTCTTGTGTCCACCACCATTAAAATGTTCGCTTGCAAGTTCTTGTACAGAGATATCTCCTTTACTTCGTAGGGATAGGCGAATATCTCCAGTTGGCATCTCTCTGATAAATGCAGCGACTTGCATGCCTTTTATTTTGAAGATGTAGTTGACCACACCCTCTGTATCGCCACGAGCGATTTGATATTTTTTATAATCCTGTTTAGTTAAATGAATGACTCCGGCTTTAAGCTCAGGATATATCTTCATCCGATTGCGGAGCGAATGTCCTAAGATCTGCAGTTGTCGCTCTGTCCAAGAGTTGAAGATGTAATCATTCAGCTGAAAATCATCTACGCCGATCTCCTTTAGATCTGCCGCTACTCTAAAAACATTGGGATTGGTCGCATAAGTAAATGACCCCGTATCCGTGATTAAGCCTGTAAACAAGCATGTAGCTATATCCAGATCCATCTTATCAATCTGCCCAAGATCTCCAATAAACCGATAAATCAGTTCGCAAGTCGAGCTCGCGGATGTATCTGATAGAAAATAGTCTGCAATGGGCTCAGGGTCGATATGGTGATCTATCAGTGCCTTGTAGGCTTTAGCATCTTGTACATAAGGGCCAAGCGTATCTACACGGTCTAAACCATTGAAATCGAGGCAAAATAACACCTCAGCTTCCGCCAAGGCGTTGATCGCCTTTTGTTTGTCATGGTCATAGATGATCGCCTCGACAATTCGTGGCATGTACTCAAATATCACTGGATAGTCTGATGGCAGGACAACCTTTACATTATGACCGGATTTTTCTAAAAACAACTTGAGGGCAAGAGACGAACCAATGGCATCTCCATCAGGATTGCGATGCGTGATAATAGCGACCGGCTTAGGTGTAGATAATTTTTGCTTTAGCTCTTCTAATTCTCCCATATCTGAAGTAGATGCGAAAATAAACTTTTAGCTGTACACGACTTATAATTTATGGTATACAGACAGCGAATGGACATGATCTTAACACTTAAAATCATCGCAACATCTGGAATAATCTATTCATCTTTGCCGACACATATATCACTATCTAATACTGCCATATTGATGTGATTCCATTCTACTTGATCCAATTCTTTAACTGACAATCGGAATAGGTAGATGTGTTTGTCCTCCTTCATACAATATTCATAAGATCCATTGACGTGGAGTGTCAATATATCCTTGGAGAAAAAGGCATCATAGAGCTTAATCTTGCCTTTGTAGGACAAGGCTTCTTCTATGGGCGTTGATTCAAATAGTGCATTAGTTACTGGCACAGTGAGCTCTTTATCTCTATTGACTGCAGTCATCAAGCCATCAAAGTACAACTCAAGATATCGCTCCAACTCGGCATCACTTAATCGCTCGTCAAGATCAATCTTCCAAGCAAATGCATAGGACCAAAACAAAGGGCTCTCTTGATTAGACCAGCCATGAGTAAATCTCACATCCGCCACTCCCTCGAAATCCACCTCTGGCGCAAAAGGTTTAGGAAAGGTAAATGCTTCCTTGCGCCAGGTGTCTTCGGTATCCATTAGCACGATATTCGGGTCGTCTTGGGCGGTCAGAACAAAGTTAAAGTTCAAAAAAAATAGGACAAGAAAAACTCTCATGATCATATGATTTTAAACAATAAAAATCTTAGGTTCTAAAAGTTTACTCTTTGTTGATTAATCATTAGAATTTGGATGAATATCAACAGTCGTAGAAATCAATTTTATCGGCTTTGGAGATCAAAAAATCACTAAAATCTAAATATCACCCTCGACTTGTTCTGCGAATTGTCACACGCAGCTAAATAACTGTCATCTTTTTTGGAGGTTATTCCTAAAACCAGAATGATTATATTAAGTTCTACTATTCGTTTTGGCACCGACTATCAAGTCAGCGACCACATCTGGATTTAATAGCGTAGAGATATCACCAAGCTGATCTGATTCCTGTGAGGCTATCTTACGCAATATCCTACGCATAATTTTACCCGATCTCGTCTTAGGTAGGCCTGTAGTAAATTGAATCTTATCCGGTTTTGCAATAGGACCAATCTCTCTGGTCACGACCTGCAGGATCTCTTTCCTAAATGAATCATCAAGCTCCTTCCCCTGGCTGATCACATAGGCATATATGCCCTGGCCTTTGATATCGTGGGGATATCCCACTACGGCAGACTCAATGACTGCGGAGTGCTCGTTAATGGCATTTTCTACTTCGGCAGTTCCCATGCGATGACCAGAAACGTTGATGACATCATCTACACGTCCGATAACACGAATCCTGCCATCTTCATCTCTTCGTGCGCCATCACCAGTGAAGTACATATCCTCAAAGGCTGAAAAATACACTTGTCGACAACGTTCATGATCGCCATAGGTAGTCCTCAGCATGGACGGCCATGGATGCTTAATACAGAGCAATCCCTCGACATTATTCCCACTGATCTCATTGCCGTCAGGATCGACTAGGACAGCCTGAACTCCAGGCATAGGATAGGAGCAGTAGGTTGGCTTGGTATCAGTGATACCCGGCAGAGGCGTTAGCATAACACCTCCTGTCTCGGTCTGCCACCAAGTGTCAATGATTGGTGATTTTCCTTTGCCTATATGTTTATCGTACCAGTGCCAAGCCTCCTCGTTAATTGGTTCTCCTACTGAGCCTAATAACTTGAGGGACGATAAATCATACTGCGCAGGCCAGTGATCTCCCTTGGCCATGAGTGCTCTAATCGCTGTTGGTGCCGTATAAAACTGATTGACCTTATATTTCTCACAGATCTGCC
>CAZAXY010000242.1:0-3441 GCA_964489125.1 uncultured Saprospiraceae bacterium | reverse complement strand
TACTTGAGGAAGACAACAAGTACGACGTGATCATTACTGAGTTAGGAGGTACTGTCGGTGATATCGAGTCACTGCCATATCTAGAGGCACTGCGTCAGATCAAGAGAGAACTAAAAAAGAAAGACTGTCTCGTTATCCACTTAACGCTCATCCCATATCTGCGAGCAGCAGGAGAGCATAAGACCAAGCCAACTCAGCACTCCGTCAAAGAATTGCAGATGGCGGGTATTATACCAGATATATTGGTTTGCCGGACTGAGTCTCATATCTCCGAAGATATAAAGGAAAAGTTGGCATTATTCTGCAATGTAGAAAAACGCAATGTAATTGAAGCAGTAGATGCTGATACGATATACAGAGTGCCACTCCTCATGGAACAAGAGCAGCTCGATGACATCGTTATTGAACATCTCGAGCTAGATCCCCCTAAGTTGCTGAGTCTTACGAAGTGGAAAGAGTTCCTGTTCAGGTATAATAACCCACGACATGAAGTCAACGTAGTTCTCGTGGGTAAGTACAATGAGTTGGCAGATGCATACAAATCTATCTATGAGGCCATAGGACATGCTGGTGCGATGAACTATTGCAAGGTCAATGTAATTCCTATCCACTCTGAGAACCTCGATGATACCAATCTGCCGTTAGAGATACACAAGATCCATGGATTGATTGTGGCACCAGGATTTGGTGATAGAGGGATTGAGGGTAAGATCAAAGCAGTACAATATGTACGTGAGAACAAGATCCCATTCTTAGGGATCTGTCTTGGGATGCAATGTGCCGTAGTAGAGTACTGTCGGAATGTTGTTGGCCTGGACGATGCTGCTTCATCAGAAGTCAATCCAGAAGCCGCACATCTGGTAATCGATCTAATGCTAGAGCAGAAGGAGGTCAGCCAGAAGGGTGGTACGATGAGATTAGGGTCATATGCCTGTGATCTTACACCTGGGACTCAGGCATCAGAGATTTATCAGAAGACTCAGATATCTGAGCGTCACAGACATCGCTATGAGTTTAACAATAAGTACAGAGATCAGATAGAGGCTCACGGCATGGTCCCTTCAGGCATCAATCCTCAAAGTGACTTGGTAGAAATAGTCGAAATCCCTGATCATCCTTTTTATATCGGTGTACAATTTCATCCCGAGTATAAGAGTAGAGTCGAGGAGCCGCACCCACTGTTCGTATCGCTGGTAGAGGCCGCTATAGAATACAAAAACACTAAGAGCTTAGCCCCATCTGTATAAATGCGTAAACTTAAGCTGGATGAACTCGGGCGTATAAATAGATCTGAATACCAAGATGCTCACAAACTACCGATAACAATCATCCTTGACAATATTAGGTCTGGTATGAAT
Source organism: uncultured Saprospiraceae bacterium (assembly GCA_964489125.1). GTDB lineage: Bacteria > Bacteroidota > Bacteroidia > Chitinophagales > Saprospiraceae > GYS-P2D. The sequence goes on along the minus strand of CAZAXY010000242.1, from coordinate 2,083 downwards.
GTCGGATCATTCTTCAGAACGTCTGATGCCTACAGAATAGAGCATATCATGCTATGCGGTATTACAGCCCGTCCTCCACATAAAGAGATATTAAAAACAGCTATAGGAGCTACCGACACGGTTGCATGGAGTTATGTCAAAGATGTTACTGACGCTGTCGCTCAGCTTAAACAGGACGGATATCATATCATCGGAATAGAGCAGACAGATGAATCCAAGAGATTGGCACATTATGAAGTCTCGACAGCCAATAAGTATGCCTTATTATTTGGGAATGAGGTCAATGGAATAAGCACTGAAGTTCTGCCACTAGTTGACGTATGTATCGAGTTAGCTCAATATGGCACTAAACACTCTCTCAATGTATCTGTTTGTGGCGGTATAGTTCTGTGGCACTTTGCCACGCCGTACTATCGATAGTCTAGCCTAATCCCGACACGCAATCCAATACCCAGTTGACCAGCAGAAGTCGATACATTATTATTATCTAAACCAAATACTGGTGCAAGCTCATGCCATGATATATCAGGGTAATATTTATAGCGCAATATCGGTGTCAAGGTAATGACGTCAGTAACGCCGATATCGAGACCCAAGCCTCCTTGGGCCGTAAAATCAATATTTCCATCCCTAAAATCTCCATTGACAGCTTTAGTAGAAAAGTCTGCTCCCACACCTGCAAGGACAAAGAAACCCTTCTTGAAGAATGTGCCTTGCTTGCTGAATGTCGGACAGTCGCAGTCGCCGATTAAGTCAAGCAGGTATATATGTGTTTTGAGGCCTCCACCGATCTGCCTGAGTCCAAGATCAACATTGGCAAAGCTCAGATTCGTGTTTGCTTGATGATAGCTGATGTATGGATAAAACTCGATACGCTGATCACGCAGCCTAAACCAGTAGTCTACAGCCACACTTACTGAAGTTGAAAATATTCGATCGTTGTTGGCTATTTGATTAGCATCATTTCTGAAGAAATCATTCCAACCAGCGTAGTTATTACTGTTGTAGAAAGCGCTGATGCCAATCTGGCTATAGATCCCTTGCGATAGCAATAAAAGGATAACTGCTATTAATGTTTGTTTGGTAGACATATGCATACCAACGTATCCTGAGCGAGTATCATTTTATAAAGCACCTTGAAAACTGAAATTGATCAGCGTGGGTTCTATCTTTGCCGCCGAATGAAGACTAAGAAGCTGAAAGAAAAGGTCGAAGTGATCACCCTGGGGTGTAGCAAGAATCTTGTCGATTCTGAAAACATTGTTACCCAACTCAAAGGCAATGAGATCAATGCCTATCATGAACACGAGGATCAACATCCAGATGTCGTTATTGTGAACACCTGCGGCTTCATAGATCTGGCTAAGGAAGAATCAGTTAATACCATCCTCGCCAATGTCGAGCGCAAGAATGCTGGTGAAATAGAGAAGCTATATGTAACAGGATGCCTGTCACAGCGATATAAGGATGATCTTGAAGTAGAGATTCCAGAAGTCGATGCCTACTTCGGCACTATGGAGTTACCAGGCATCTTGGCGAAGTTTAATGCCGACTATCAGCATGAGCTTATCGGCGAACGTAAGATTTCAACCCTGCCTCATTATGCCTACCTCAAGATATCTGAAGGATGTAATCGGACTTGTTCTTTTTGCGCGATTCCGCTGATGCGAGGCAAGCATATCTCCAGGCCCATACCAGACTTGGTTAAGGAAGCTCAAGAGCTCGCTAAGCGTGGCGTTAAAGAACTGATGCTGATTGCTCAGGAGCTCACCTACTACGGACTGGATATCTACAAGAAGAGAGAGTTGCCACAGCTGCTTAGGGCGCTATCAGAAGTGAATGGTATCGAGTGGATTAGATTGCACTATGCCTATCCGACTAAATTTCCTACTGAGATCTTTGAGGTGATGGCAGAATTGCCTAAGGTGTGTAACTATCTGGATATCCCGCTACAGCATGCCAATGATGCTGTCCTATATCGCATGCGGCGTCATATCACCCAGGCGGAGATGCGCGACCTTATTAAGAATGCTAAGGAAGTCGTACCCAATATTGCTATTCGGACCACCTTCATGGTGGGGTT
>CAZAXY010000241.1:0-3467 GCA_964489125.1 uncultured Saprospiraceae bacterium | reverse complement strand
ACCGAATCGTTCTAGTCGCATTATCCAATACTAATACATAAATAATATTAGAATTAGTCGGATGAAATCTGACATCAAGCAGAAGGTTTTTCTTTCCAAAACTTTTTCTAGTCCATGTTTGACCTCCATCTGTAGAAACGGCTACTCTCGATTCTATACCGTTATCTAAATTATAATCTGTAGCTACTACTTTATTGGGGTTATTATGGGCTACATCTACAAACATATACTCGCTTCTAAAATCATCTCCTGGAAATCTCATGTTAGGAAATCTGCTTCGATAATCTATACTTGTCATGCGAAAATTAACACCATCTGTACTTCTCGCTATTCCTGCATCAGTAGCTGCATAGACATAATTACCATTGCTTCTGGCAATAGCCATATTGTTTATACCACCTAATCTAGGAATGTTACTAACCAGACTATTAGACCAGTTCACCCCTTTATCACGTGATCTCCAGATACCTCCCGCTAGCCCTGCGGCGTAGATTGTATTGGCATTAGTAGGATGCAAGGCTATAGCTGATATGACCCCATTTTGGCCAGTGTAATAACAATCATCTCGATTTATCCTTACTGGTAAAGCTCTCCAGTCCCCTCCTATTCTTGCAGAACGAGTCTGAGCAGTTATAGTATTCGATTCAACTGAAGTCAATGCATACCCCTCCTCATCAAAAGTAGAGGGGTCATAAGCCCGTACAAAAGATCTATAGGCTCGGAAATAGTCATCTTTTTTCCATTCATGGGTCTCATAATATTTGTCATATGCCTCTTGAATTTCAAAAAGATTAGGTGTTTCTTCTTGTAATAGCCGATAATATTCGGGTTCTTCTTGCGCACTTGCTAAAGACGAGCAAAGCAATATTAGTAGTGCGATTAATTTTGAGTAGTGTTTTAACATATCATGAAATTTGAGATATGGGAATTAATTTATGAGATATTCAATACTTGCCACCTACTATATTTATAGTATAAGACATTTGTTATTTAGTTATTTTATTGGCATTATTTAAAGAGATGAAAGTGGTGCAATTCCTATAAATGAATGCGCTAATTGAAGTATAGCGTCACAAAATTCCAGCGATTGGGAATCTATAAAGATCAAACTAATCCAGTCTGTAAGAGCCTTGATGATCTTGACATACATAGTGCAACTATGCTATTATTAAATGAGTCGAGTTTACAATACAATTGACATTAAAGGTATAGGCCACCCTTATTCTACATGCATTTGGTTTAGACAAAAGTTTCAGTTTGCTAACTACTTGTCATGATTCTCATGTTTCTTGTTTCACCTCGTTTCTTTTTTGATAATCTTACTGTCACAGTTTTATACCATAATCACGTCCGACTATTAATGAGGCTAAAACACTGGTATGAACTCTAAAGCAATAAAACAATTGAAAGAATTAGAAGCTGAGAATCCTAGGTTAAAATAAATGCATGTGACCTAGGCTTTAATCCACAAACTGGCTATAGGGATCATCAAAAAAAGCTTTAAAGCCCTGTTATGATTGAACGGAGCATGGAGATGTCATCTTGGAGGATCTCCGAACCACTAACTATGGTCAACTCCAAGGCCGTTGCAACGAGAGATACGCCCCCTACTCTCCTCTACTATCGAAGCTTCTGTTGAGAGCCATCTTATGGCCTTCGCTGAGCGCAGTAGGTTGTAAGGAACAGTTGAGGAGGTGTAATCAGAAACTAACTTTCAACAGGTATTAGGCTGTAACAACCGGTTCACTCTTCTATCAACTTGGTAAGTTTCTCTTTACTCAGATGTGACATTCTATCTATCGCTCCTGGTTGATACTCCCCGTAGGAATCAATAAAAGCATAACTCGGAAACCCACTTACTGAAAACAGGTTCATCAATTCATTCATTATGTGAGAATCGACAAAAATGTGCGTCCCATTGAGATCGTATTCAGCAATTTTAGATCGCCATTTCTTCTCATTTGAGTTATTGGATGTACATAAATAAACAAACTTGATGGGCAAGTCTTTAACTTCATCATAAAGTTGTTTAGAATGCGGCATCTCCTCAAGGCAGGGAGCACACCATGTTGCCCAGAAATCAATAACAATAGCTTTGTCTTCAAAGGAACTTTTCAAATTTGCGAGCAATTGCTTCGATTCCAACTCATCTACTTTGTACAGTCTTGCACCAGAAGGCATCTCGGCAATCGGTTGGCCCAGCTCAAAACCTGAGTCAAGCGGCTTAGCCATAGTTAAGACCTCATTGATTGATGCTAATTTGGTTTCAACCTTATTATGCTGATTATTGATTATTGACTTACACCAATCCGTCTCTATCTTACTTAAAACAACCTGCTTTTTCAAATAATCCTCTTCTATATCTCTGCTTTCAATTTTAATTTTTAGAAAATCAGCCTCGGATTGTTCAAACTCAATATCCAATCGGTTGATCGTTTCTAATGTCTGATCAACAACAAGAGTATCATGAAGCAGTAGGTTTGCTTGTTTATAAAGCAATTCGTATTTAGCCGAATCAATTGGCTCTAATTTCTCAAGAAGCAGGTCCATATGAATTAAAGAATCCAGGATTGACACATTTTCAGGAACTATCTCAGAATAAGACTTATAAGCTCTATAATCTCTCTTAAATTCTTTATTTGATTTAATGTCTATATAATCATATAGATAATTATAGAAGCTCATTCCGTTATTAGAAGTCAGATAGGCCTTGTGTGATTTCATTTCATTGAAAAGATCCGGTTCCATTTCTTTTCCCCAATGCTTTACACATAAGTCCCCATAATAAGCTGATTGTCTTTCATTAATAACCATCCAAGAATATTCAGATGGGTTTTTTTCGATAAATTGCTCATCAAGGTGTTGTAGAATAGCATATAAACTGTCGTATGCCTGAATGAATGTCCCGTAATCAATATTTCTATCGTCATGGAGATTATTAATAGCCTTATCAATTTCCAGTTGTGTTCTTCGCTTAAATAATACATGGTTATTCATATAACTATTTAGCTCACCATCCGTCCCTAAATATCGAATTCCAGTACCATTAAATCGTCCTCCTCCTATTTTAAACTTCTGAACTCTTGCGTCAAGCTCTACAAATAAATCTGTATGTGCATAGAGCCCTGCATAGAATACCCTATCTATATCAAACCAAATCTGCTGATAGGGAAAGGCGTAATCTAATTCCAACTCAAAAGTTCCGTCTGAGTTAATGCTGCAATTTTTACTTGTTTGACTTTGTCTAAATGGAGTTACAATGGTATAGTTAATCTTGGTTTTCTCGATCCTCTTATCTGACATATTGAGAATCTTGCCTCTGACAGTAGGAATGTTTCCCTCCTGGAAAAAGTAGTCATTAAATGCTGCGTCTTCAATAGAGATTCTTTTATCAATCTGTCTTAGTTCAGTGTCAATAGTGTTTTCTGTGTTCTGTGCTAATGATTCGTCAGCGCCCGGCGGATGAT
>CAZAXY010000240.1:2021-3480 GCA_964489125.1 uncultured Saprospiraceae bacterium | reverse complement strand
GAATGTGATGGAGTCAACTCCGCAACAGCAATCTTTTTACCTTTTAAATCGGATACCTTAGATATACCACGGCGTGCCACGATGGCATCTCCTCCTCGTGACCAATCTGCTTGCCATACGATCACTGGATCAAAGTCGGCTAATCCATTAACCTCAGTCGGGAAAGCATCGATCGTATTCCATAATAGATTAACCTCATCAGCTCTGAATGCATTTCGGGACGCTTCAAAATCATCTAGGACCTTAAACTCAACCTTTAAACCGTAATCCTTGTAGAATCTTGATTCTTCACTTGCTTCAAATCCTTCATTGAAGTACTGGCCTCCAGCATATCCGCCCCAAGTGACTACGCCAATCTTGATGACATCGTCATCACTCTTCTTGCCAAAAGAAAATGGACTTTTCTTTTCACTGTTTGTTGTAGTTGTTTCGGCCTCCGCTTGATCCTTAAGATTAGATCCTACAGAAGTGTTATTTAGGAAATACCAAGCTCCACATACTATTGCACCGACAATTAGGATGGTAATCAATAGTTTAGAAAACATAGTTAGTCGTTGGGCCATTTTGTTTTTTATTTTAAAAGTTTCGTTTGCAAATGTCTGAAAATTTTGAAGGACATGTCGTCTAACTTATTATCGAGGCCAGTAGGCATACTTCGATTAGTCAAAACTATTAATCCTAAGGTGTCTTTGGGGCTATAGATCATAATGGAATTAAATCCACCAGTGGCTCCATTATGCCAATAGGTTGGATTCGTCTCTGTAGTGCTTATGAAAAGGCCAAGTCCTGTCGCAGAATATTCAGAGCGATCTAACGACCATGTCTGCAACATTTGTGCTTCAGCACCTTGTTCCAAGAGGTGTTTAGTAAATTTAGCCATTTGGTCAGCAGATGATTTGATTGCACCGCAGGCACCTAATATGTCCCAATTCCAATAGTTGGCTTCTGCCCCAAATGGCATTCTGCCTGGAGGGGCGACCTGTTCTACGTCATCTATGTGATAACCGCTATTATGCATGCCTAATGGCTTGAAGAGTAGTTCCGAATACAAGTCTTCGATTCGTTCACCTGTAATCTCTTCAGCAATTGCTCCCAGTATACCGTATGCTAAGTTGCTATATGGATTCTCACCTTTATCTTTTTCTTCAATAGTTACACCTTCTAGATAATCGTAGAGATCCTCCTTAGTATATGATTTATATGGATCAGTGCCATTTGATATACCCAAGTCCAAATTATCTGGTAATCGAGGCAAACCCGACGTATGATTGATTAGAGATTTAACAGGTATATCCTGAAGCTGATTGTTACTAATTGGAAGATACTGTAAGATTGAATTATTTTGATCGAGCTGGCCTTCGAGGGCTAAGTGATGAATGATATAGGCGGTCATGACCTTAGTAATGGAGCCTATCTCAAATACTAAATGCTGATTGGAAATTGTATGCAATGCATCGGA
>CAZAXY010000240.1:0-1921 GCA_964489125.1 uncultured Saprospiraceae bacterium | reverse complement strand
TTGCCAGTCATCTCATCCACATAATTCTTAAGGATACCGATAGGATCTATCTGTACGAAGAGGCTGGTAATCCATCTCATCAAGCTCTTGTACATATACCATACAAGACCACGAGCTTTACTGTCCAGTGCCATATAGATGATCAGGCCAAGGATCATGATTATTCCGGCTAGGCCTAACATGGTAGAGGTCGCCGCAATTATGGCAGGTAATGCACTAAAAATCAACCAACCACCGCCAATTAGTATCCCTCCGATGGTGATTGCTCCAGTAACTCCTTCTGGCTTGCGCCAAAAAGACTTTGGCTTGTAAGTATTATCCATATTGTCCTAATAACTACTGTAGATTTAAGACCTAATCTATTGCTTAAGTTCCTGATTAATTAACTCTTTCGACAAAATAGCTAAAATCTAAGAAGTAGTAAAGTGTCAGTCTTTATGATCGATGATTGTTACAGCCTATGAGTTAGATCGCAAAGGAGCAGTGAGTGTCCTGCCGATACTGACAAAGGATCTATGATTAAGTGGGAATTCCATGATTACATGCAACATACTGAGCAGCGCAATGAACATGATGCCCACCTTAACATCTATAAGATGAAGTGCGATCGAGAGTATCCAGATACTGGCAGAAAGCAGAAGTTGGCCCTTAGGAACCTTATACCACTTAATGACCTCCGTCTTAGAAAACCAGTTCAGGTAGTGATACGTATAGGCGAAGGCGATAAATCCCTGTATCCTCAGACCATTCGGTGAGTCCAATACGAAGGTGTCAGAGACGGAATAAATCACCGAGTTCACACTCTGATTGATCCTAAAGAAATCACCTTCTAAAAATATGTTTTGGACATATGGATTACTCAATAGTCTCCCATCTATATCTGGGATTACGAAGAAGAGTAGATTGCAGATCACAAACACTACAAAAGACAGGATGCCCAAGGTCGATCGAGACTTAAGCGCGCCATCTAATATGAAAGCTCCGGTAAATAGAGTCGTGTGGATTAATGTAGGGATTAAAATCCCAATAATCATTGAGAAATAGAAGTTGCTGGACAGGAATTGACCTATAGTGAAGGCAATTAATCCAATCCCAACCAATATGCCCCTTTTAGTAGGCTTGTTTAGAAAATAGGAAAGAAAGAAGGCAGCGGCGATGAGTGCGATCAGAGCCCTGGATATATATACTTCTGTAGTTAGTGGATGGTCTACAAGGCCGAGTGTATGATCCAAATCGATCAAGATGATCAGAGCTACCACGGCAAGCCCAATGATAAGTAAAATAGGCCAAAGAGAAGCTGCATGAGTAAAAAAGTTGCGCTCCTTTAGCCATGACAGCTCAGTCATATAATGCAATGGACCCAAGATGATATAACTGAATAGAAACAGCTCGAAGGGGTAAATCAATGCCGCTATAAATGAAAATAGCATCAATACAATATTGATGCTATCTATTTTTTTATTCATGATTAAGTAAACTTAGCCAATGCGCTGAGCACTTCGCTGTCGCTGTCTGAGATAAACCATCCCGATTCCCAGCATAATCAGGCTCATAATGATAAGACCCCACTCTCCGAGGGTGGGAATGGCTGTCGCGGCAGATACGGTTATGACGGGGTTTCCTGAGATAGACAATGCAGTAGTCGAAAAGGGACAAAATATTGAAGGTGTAAAGGACCCTGCCGTCGTATAGGTATGTGTGCCAACATATGATCCTTCTTCTGATTTAGATAGCGTTATTGCTGCTGATCCATCTCCTGGCTCTAGGGTAGGTCCGATTCCTTCGTCTTTGATATCCTTATCTTTTTTGCAGAAAAATTCAAGATTAGTTACTGTAAATGTAACCTCTTCTCCTGCAATAGGATTTTCTGGTTCGACTGAAAAACCAATAGATACTCCTCCAAACAGCGAAGTGGTCAGTA
>CAZAXY010000239.1:0-3594 GCA_964489125.1 uncultured Saprospiraceae bacterium | reverse complement strand
CAAGTGCTTAACACCGTCATGATGGGACATCAGGAGATGTACGACATTATGACTGAAAAAAATGCCATCTACATGGACCCGAATGCCAGTGAAGCAGACGGGCTGCGAGCAGCTGAGCTTGAAAACAAGTACGGTGAGATGGGTGGCTGGGAAGCCGAGAGTGACGCCGCAGGACTACTAAGCAACATGGGTATATCGGAAGACCTTCATTACGGCTTGATGAAAGACCTTACAGGCGCACAGAAGGTAAAGGTATTGCTGGCACAGGCACTGTTCGGTGAGCCAGACATCCTATTGCTAGATGAGCCTACTAACGACCTCGATGCCGTCACCGCAACGTGGTTGTCCGATTTTCTGGCAGAATTCAAAAATCTCGTTATCGTAGTCTCGCACGACAGGTACTTTCTCGATATGGTCTGCACGCATATGGTCGATATCGATAGAAGTCAGATCAATATCTATAGTGGTAACTACACCTTCTGGTATCAGTCAAGCCAATTGATGACGCAGCAGCTAGCTAATAAGAACAAGAAGATGGAGCAAAAACGCAAGGAAATGCAGGAGTTCATCCAGCGCTTCTCAGCTAATGCATCTAAGTCTAAGCAGGCCACCAGTAGAAAGAAAGCTCTCGAGAAACTCAAGATCGACGAGATCAAACCCTCTACTCGAAAGTATCCATTCATTCACTTCAAGCCGGAGCGCGATCCTGGCGATCAGATGCTACGAGTAACTGGATTGAGCAAGAAGAATGATCAAGGTAGTTTCTTCTTTAAAGATGTCGAGATCGTCGTCAATCATAATGAAAAAATAGCGCTATTAGGCAAAGACTCATCAGCCATCACAGCCCTATATGAAGTACTATCGGGTAAGGCCGAGGCAGATAGTGGCACCGTAGAATGGGGGCAGACCATCACCTCCGCTTATCTGCCCAATGAGAATCAAGAATTCTTCAGTGCTGAGCAAGACATCGAGCTTATGGACTGGCTGCGTCAGTATTCTGAGGAGAAGGACGAGCAGTTCATCAGAAGCTTCTTAGGTCGGATGCTATTTTCTGGAGAAGAGGTATTCAAGAAATCTGGTGTGTTGTCTGGAGGTGAAAAAGTACGGTGCATGCTGTCAAAGATCATGCTTAAGAACCCTAATTTCTTACTGCTCGACGAGCCCACTAACCACTTGGATCTCGAGTCCATTACTGCGCTTAACAATGCACTGACAGAATTTCCAGGCAACTTGATTATGACCTCACATGATCATCAATTACTCGACACGGTCTGCAATCGTATCATTGAGATCACTCCAAATGGCATGATCGATACACTTACAGGCTTCGATGAATATATCAGATCAGAAAAATTCAAGAAGCAACGGGCAGAGCTATATGTCGGGGAGATGGCGTAGTGAGTATCAGAGTTTATAATTTGTCAATTCAGGATAGAGCACTAGGCTCTCGAAGTCATGAACATGTGGTTAATCTATTAATCAGATAAGTAAGATTCTAGAGCGAAAGTGGAACCACCTGATCCAAAATTATCTTCTTATCATAATTTGACCATATGCCTGCGCCAATACTCCTACTATCCAAATCTGCTGTAGTGCTTACCTTAGGCATTATATGTGAGTTTTCATCTATCAATTAATCACATCTCGCAGCCATGATCAACACTGTTACTGGACCTATCACCACTCAAGACCTTGGCAAGACGCTCATGCATGAACACATACAGTTCGGATATCCGGGTTATCAGGGAGATATGACTCTCGGAGCTTGGAAGAAGGATGACGCACTAGCCAATATCAAGACCTCTATGGATATCGTCAATGCGCATGGTGTTAATACTATAGTAGATGCCACACCTAATGAGTGTGGTCGTGATGCTGCCTTTTTGAGGGAGGTGTCAGAGACCTTCGGAGTACAGATCATCTGCTCTACAGGCTTCTATTATGAAGCAGAAGGTGGCAATGCATACTTTAAGTTTCGCTCAGCTTTTACAGATATCGTTAAGGAGATCGAGGATATGATGCACGCGGAGATAACTGAGGGCATAGCAGGTACTGGTGTCAAAGCTGGCGTCATCAAGTTGGCCTCGAGCAAAGATCAAATCACTGATTATGAGCGGGCATTTTTCACCGCAGGGGCACGAGTCGCAACTGCTACTGGTGTACCGATCATCACCCATACCCAAGAAGGAACTATGGGGCCCGAACAGGCCGAATTACTGCTTAGTCTAGGCGTACCTGGTGATCAGATTATGATCGGTCATATGGATGGCAATACCAATATCGAGTATCACAAGAAGACCTTAGATCTAGGAGTAAGAATTGCATTTGACAGATGCGGCATACAATTTATCGTAGGTATGCCCTCCGATGCAGAGCGTGTTCGAATCTTCTCAGAACTCGTCAAGAGTGGTTACATCGATCGACTACATCTATCGCACGACATGATCCTCAATATGCTGGGGCGACCGCTCGCACCAAGCGCGGAGATGGCTGAGCAGATGGCCCCTATATTTGAGCGACTCTATATTGGAAATATCTTTGACAATATCATCCCAGAACTTATGGCCGTTAGTATCACTCAGCAACAGATCGATCAGATATTACATCAGAATCCTCAAAGCATATTTACGGCCGCATATCAAAACTAATAGAACTAACAGTGAAGCAAGTAAAAAATCTAATCATCGGAGCCGGACCTGCAGGTCTTGCAACATCGGGTAGAATGAGAAAAGCAGGGTTAGAGTTCACCCTTATTGAGCAAACCGATAAGATTGCCTACAGTTGGCAAAATCACTATGATGGACTGCACCTACATACCGTCAATCAATTATCTCATCTGCCTCATCTACCCTTTCCTGAAGGCTACCCACTTTATGTCTCTAAAGAAGATTTAGTCAGCTACTATCATCAATATGCTAAGACTTTTGATATCAACCCAGTTTTTAATCAGAAGGTGCTCAAGCTCAGCAAATTGCATAATGGATGGCAAGTTGATACTGAGGCCGGTAATGGCTATGTTACACAAAATGTGATCGTTGCTACTGGGGTTAATCGCATCCCTAAGCTTCCGACTTGGGAAGGACAAGAACAGTTCGAGGGAGAGCTCATACATGCTAAATCTTACAAAAATGCCAAGCAATTCAAGGGCAAGAAGGTGCTCATCGTCGGCATGGGCAATACGGGCGCAGAAATAGCGCTTCACTTCGCACGGCAGGGCGACAATCCTTGTGTGTCCCTCAGAGGGCCAGTTCATATCATGCCAAGAGATATTAATGGCCGACCAACCCAGCTGACGGCTCTCATGCTTGCCAAGATACCGTTTGGATTGGGGGATTCTTTAGGTTCCGCAATTAGAAAGATAGTGGTAGGAGATCTATCTAAATATGGAATCTCTACGCCTAAGCTCTCACCAACCAAGCAACTAAAAGTCACTGGTCGTACGCCAGTTGTAGACATCGGTACATTGGAGCAAATCAAGAAAAAAAACATCACTATCAAGCCAGGCATCAAGAGATTTGGCACTGATGATGTACAGTTTACTAATGGGGAAACACAATCCTTCGATTTGGTCATTTTAGCTACAGGGTATTATGC
>CAZAXY010000238.1:0-3607 GCA_964489125.1 uncultured Saprospiraceae bacterium | reverse complement strand
CTTGTATGGCGAGGACCTAGACCTATTCAAAAGAATAAAAGATAAAGAGATTCCTATGCTGCGATTGGATCAGGTTAAGGCCGTTCATTTTAAGGGCGAAAGCGGATTTCAATCTTGGAATCGCAATTATCATTTCTATAAGGCTCTTACGATATATGCACAAAAGCACTTAGGTATTGGCAGATTCATCGGTAGGATTCTTTCAGTTGTTAGCTTACTTCTTACGCTTCTAAAAACGATCAGTCAGAGATTTTTGGGCAGATTAGGTTACCTGATGTTATTTGGGTCTATCTATCTGATTATTAGTGCCTTGTGGAGTTCCGCATACTTCAAGTCTCTGACGTATTTTGATTGGTCAATAGTAGCTTCTGTTGCACTGTTATTGTCGCTCGCCTTTGTGATCGTCCTTAGTCTTTTTGGTTACTTCATTTCTGAGCAAAACAATAAACCCAGAGTTGTATCCGCTACCATTGCCTTTGCGTCAGTAATGATTTTGTATTCATTCTTACCTGAGAGTTTGAGGTTTTCGAGGTTATCGGTTCTTCTAGGATCAATTTTATGTATGGTTATATCTGTAGTAGGGCTATTTAAGTTACGAAAGCGTAACAGTCACAGATTCAAGTCAGAGGAATCAGCAGATTTTCGAGCGCAGATTAAAGAGGTTTTACCATCCACATCATTTGGAACTGACGATGACTATGATTCACTTGCCATTAAGATTAGCCCATTTCATATCAAGAGTCTATCGCAACATGTTAAGGCTAAGACCCAAGTATACTACTATAATGAGAGGACAAAGTCGCTGTTTAATAGTAATCTAAGCTTTCGTGGCGGCCAATCTTATGAATATTTTTCTAAGTTTAATTTGACCTCATTATGGGCAAAACGGCAACGAGGCATACTTTGCAAAATTTTCGCTTGCCTACTGATTTTTCCACTGCTGCCGCTGCTTTTATTTTCCAGTAAACGAGCGAATATTGTTGAAAATCTCAGAGATCTCTTCACAGGAGAATTAGCAATTATTGGAGACTATCTACCGCGTGAAGAACTTGTTGACAGGCCTTATATAGGCCCGGGACTATTACCAATCGATCAATGTGATGAGTCACGCAATCCTGTTTCCTTGAGCCATGAATATACATTACACTATTCGATACTCGACGATATATATTTTGGTTCGGCTAACTTTGTAACATTATATAAGAGGATACAAGATGATATCAAAAATTAAGGCATTGGCTAAAACTCATATCTCTCGGATTGTGGAGATTAGAAGGCATCTCCATATGCACCCTGAATTGTCCTTTGAAGAATACAAGACTGCCGAATATGTCAAGACTATTTTGGATGATCTCAACATATCATATATGGATGGGTTGGGATCTGGAACCGGTATTGCTGGAGTAGTAGGACAGGGTGACGAGACGATAGCGTTGCGTGCCGATATGGATGCCCTTCCTATTCAGGAGAAGTCGATTGTTGAGTATCGCTCTGTCAATGATGGAGTCATGCATGCTTGCGGGCATGATGTCCATACTGCCTCTCTTCTTGGATCGCTTATGATTCTCAAGAATTTAGAAGACGATCTCAATCATAAAGTCAAGTTTATCTTTCAGCCTGGTGAGGAGCAGTTACCTGGAGGGGCTTCAATGATGATTGCCGATGGAGCATTACAAAATCCTAAAGTTGCTCAGATATATGGGCAGCATGTGCATCCTAGTTTACCAGTAGGGAAGATCGGATATCACCCCGGTTTTTTTATGGCATCATCAGATGAGATATATATTACGGTCATTGGCCAAGGCGGGCATGGAGCGATGCCACAAGAGACAATTGATCCAATTATGATTTCAGCGGAGTTGATTCAGTCCTTGCAGACTATTGTGAGTAGGAATGCTAACCCTAATACACCCTCGGTATTATCGATTGGCAAGATAAATAGTGATGGTGGTGCTACTAATGTGATACCAACTAAGGTCATGATGGAAGGGACATTCAGAACATTTGATGAAGACTGGCGCCAAGAGGCACATAAACTTATCAAACGTCGTATTACTCATATTGTCGAGTCATACGGAGCTAAAGTGGAACTAGAGATCAAGAGAGGCTATCCGAGCCTATATAATGATCCTTCTATGACTCACAAAGCACGTGATCTTATGATACAATATATGGGCGAAGAGCATGTCATAGAGCTCCCACAACGCATGACTGCCGAAGACTTTTCCTATTACTCTCAAGTAGTCCCAGCTTGTTTTTATCGTTTGGGTACTGCTTCCGTAGATGGTAGTAAAAACGCTCCCGTTCATACCCCTATTTTTGATATTGACGAAGGGGCATTGGAGGTAAGTAGTGGACTTATGGCTTGGTTAGCAATGCACAAATAGTGACATTTTCTGCATCGCCACCATTATATTACGAATTTCTTTAATATATTAGCTGCTGAATTTATTTGACTTAGGGTAAAATTAAGAAAGCATGCCTAAAATTTTAATAGTGGATGATGATAAGGGTATCCGTACAACGCTACGGGATATTCTTGAAATGGAAAAATATGAAGTTCAAGAGGCAGTAGATGGTCTGGATTGTCTTGTTAAAATTAAGCAGGCTAAATATGATGTAATCATCCTCGATGTCAAAATGCCTAAGATGGATGGCATGGAGGTCATTGAAAAGATACAAACCCTTCAACCAGATCTACCAGTGGTGATGATATCAGGCCATGGCAATATAGATACAGCAGTAGAATCCGTAAAGAAGGGTGCATTTGATTTTATATCCAAACCGCCTGATCTCAATCGACTGTTGATAACGATCCGAAATGCTCAAGATAAATCAAGCCTAATCACGGAGAAAAAAGTACTTCAAAGAAAGATATCTAAGAAGAAGACAATTGATATTGTAGGCGAGTCAGCAGCTATTACTCAGATACATAAGACCATAGATCTTGTCGCACCGACTGATGCAAGAGTTTTAATTCATGGTGAGAATGGAACGGGAAAGGAGTTAGTAGCGAGATGGATTCATGAAAAAAGTGGAAGGATTGAAAAGCCTCTTATTGAAGTGAATTGTGCCGCTATTCCATCCGAGTTAATAGAAAGTGAATTATTTGGGCATGAGAAAGGGTCATTTACCTCAGCTCATAAGAGCCGAGCTGGCAAGTTTGAGTTAGCGCACGATGGAACATTATTCCTAGACGAGATAGGTGATATGAGCCTTTCGGCACAGGCCAAAGTTTTACGAGCACTGCAGGAGAACAAAATAACTCGTGTAGGTGGAGACAAAGAAATTACAGTAAATGTGCGTGTCATTGCCGCTACTAATAAAGATCTGAAAGCAGAAATAGCTAAAGGAAACTTCAGAGAAGATCTCTATCATAGACTTGCAGTGATCATCGTATCAGTGCCGAGTCTCAGAGATCGCAAAGAAGATATTCCATTATTGGTCGAGCATTTCTCGAAGATCATCTGTAGTGAGTATGGCATCCCCGTCAAAAAGTTTGCGCCTGCAGCCCTAAAAGAGCTTAAGAAACATGCTTGGTCAGGCAATATCAGAGAACTGCGCAATGTAGTGGAGCGATTGATCATATTATCAGGGCCCAAAGTAT
>CAZAXY010000237.1:0-3669 GCA_964489125.1 uncultured Saprospiraceae bacterium | reverse complement strand
ATAACCGAAGATTACAGATAGAAGACAAGGAACAAGAATCCTTAGACCCCAACTTCTGGAGCGATCCAGATCATGCGGAGGGCGTGATGCGCGAATTGAAAATCCACAAGAACTGGGTGAAGCAATACACTCATGTAGAAGATCATATCAACGACCTTGAAATTCTCTTTGACTTTCAGAAAGAAGGGGAGGCCACTGTAGAGGAAGTCGACATTCAATATGATACAACATTGGTAAGTGTCGAGGAGGCCGAATTTAAATCCACCCTCAACAAAGAAGAAGATGAGTTGTCCGCCATCATAGAAATCAATGCTGGAGCCGGTGGTACCGAGGCTTGTGATTGGGCCGAGATGCTCTATCGCATGTATGTGATGTATGGCGAGAAAACTGGCTACAAAGTGAAGGAGTTGAACCGTGTGAACGGTGACGTAGCCGGTGTGAGATCAGTATCGATCGAGATAGCTGGAGATTATGGATATGGTATGCTCAAAGGTGAGAATGGAGTGCATCGCCTTGTAAGAGTCAGCCCATTTAATGCTCAGGGTAAGCGGATGACGTCGTTTGCTTCCGTGTTTGTACACCCACTGGTAGATAACCGTATAGAGATCGATGTCAATCCATCTGATTTAGATTGGGACACTTTCAGAGCGAGTGGGGCAGGAGGACAGCATGTCAACAAGACTGAGTCTGCTGTGCGAGTGCGACACTTGCCATCAGGTATAGTCGTCGAGTGCCAAGAGGAGCGCTCACAACACCTCAATAGAGATAAGGCGATCCAAATGCTTAAGTCACGCCTGTATGAAGCGGAGCTAGAGCGAAAGCGTGCTGAAAAAGCCGCAGTGGAGTCCACCAAGATGAAAAATGAGTGGGGTTCACAGATTAGATCATATGTCCTCGATGATCGCCGTGTCAAGGATCATCGTACTGGATATCAAACCCCCCAAACAGATGCCGTCCTCAATGGCGAGCTTGAGGAATTTCTTAAAGCATTTCTCATGTGGGAGGATAGACCGTATTAAGTTAGGGAGTACATAGTTGGCGAGTAGTGAGTAACATGGTTATTAGTTGTGAGTACATAGTTGGTGGGTAGCGAGTTAGGTAGCATGGTAAGTCTAACTCGTCTCTCGCTACTCATAACTAACTTCTATATACTCTCTTACAGCCTTCAATCCTTCTCCATTCTTCATAAAAATCTAATTCCGAGGGGGTAAGTTATAGAAGTCGCTTAGTTTGCAGACGGCTTCTGAGGTCAATGAATACGGGCTTTTGAGGTGCTTTTAATGATTTTATGCTCATGCAGTAATTCTCCAAGATTCCAAAAAACGTCCAAAACTGTCAAAAATAGTTTCCCAGATTCCAATCATCTAAAAGCGGCCAAAACACTCACCTGTGCCCTTATCATTGTAGTATAATTAATAATTAAACGGGGTACAATGACCACTACAACTTTACAATCAACGACGACACCAGAATCAACTACAACAATTGAGAATAGCATCTTTGCACAGCTTGCAGCAGGAAATGACAAGGCTATGGATTTCATGTTTGACAACTACTACAATGCACTATGCAATCATGCCTTAAGAATGGTAAATGATGACTCAGCTTCTGAGGATATCGTTCAGGAAGTAATGTTGACAATCTGGAAGAAGAGAGAACAGATCAAAATTGAGTCTTCACTTAAAGCCTACCTCTACAGATGTGTAACGAACCGTTCACTAAACTACTTGAGAGACAAGAGAAATCAAGTTGAGGAGATCGAGGATAAGTACATGGACGTATCTGCAGATATCGAAGAAAAAATCTACTTCAGCGAGACTCAAGAGATGATCATGGAGCATGTCAACAAGCTATCTCCAAGATGTCGCCAGGTATTCATCATGAATAGATTGGGGCAGATGAAGTATAAAGAGATTGCCGCTGAGCTTGAGATCTCAGTTAAGACTGTGGAGCACCACATTGCTAAGGGGCTTCATATCCTAAGAGAGAGCTTAGGTGGATTAAGAATGGCAGCATAATAAGAAACACCCCTTGCTAAGAGTCTCATGGCCCAAGAGCCTCTTAGCCTAATTGTGGATCTCGCTTATTCAGATTAGAAGCGATGGATTTAACCCTGACCACAATTCAACTACTTCTTCCAAGCTTACTCGCAACTCACTACTCTTCATTATCAACTTTTCTCCTATACAACACATGCCTGAGTAACTTATGCCCTTTAGGTACATTGGGATGATCGAATTCTCCCTGTTTAATCATGCCAATTTTTTGCATGACACGTTCTGAAGGAGTATTGAGAGTGGCAGTAAATGAATAGATCTCGTTTAATTTCAATTCTGATCGTCCATAGTCGATACAAGCTCTAGCGCCTTCAGTAGCATATCCTTGACCCCAATATGGCTTAGCAAGTCGCCAGAGGATTTCGACGCAAGGAGTAAATGATTCCTCCATGTCACAGTAAGCGAATCCAATAAAACCGATAAAAGTGCCTTCCTCAAGCAATTCCACAGCATATGGGCCATAGCCATACTGTCCAAATTGATTGTTTATTGCCCTCAGTAATTCCTCTGACTGTGTGTAGCTCATTGGTTTTAAGAAGAACCGCATAACCTCAGGGTCTGCACATAACTCAGCAAGAGGGCCAATATCCTTCGCTTGCCACTTCCTAAATCCTAAGCGCTCAGACTGAAAAAGATACTTCATAACAGTTGATTGGTAAGTATAATGTGCTCATATCATTTTTGAGTACTTTCGGTACTTAATGAACAGCAAGAAAGCACTTATTCAACTCAATATCGGAATACTTTTTTTGAGTACTTCGGGTGTCTTGGGCAGATACATAACTGTGGATTCCACATTGACTAATCTTGTCCGAGCTGCTATGGCGCTGGTCATATTAGGTGCTTACTGTTACTTTCAAAATATTTCTTTCAAGTTAGATAGTCGCAAGGATCTTATGGTCGTCTTGCTTTCAGGTGTGTTATTTGGAGCCCATTGGATAACCTATTTCTATGCCTTGGATTATTCTAATGTGGCTATCGCCTTACTATCGTTATACACATATGCTGGATTTACAGCAATATTGGAGCCTCTTATCTTGAAGACTCCATTGAACAAATTTGATGTCTTTCTGTCTCTGATTGTTTTCGTCGGCGTCTTAATCATGGCACCTTCATTTGATGTTAACAATACTTACACCATCGGCATCTTGTTTGGATTGCTATCATCGATCCTCTATACGTTTCGCAATATCCTGATTTCAGTGCCTGCAAAGCGTTACGATAGCAGTTCTCTCATGGTAATTCAGATTATTGCTATGGTCGCTATTATGATCCCATTTATGGGTTTATACGACTATACTGGACTTACTGAACAGTGGGGTTGGATTCTACTCTTAGCTTTGTTCACAACAGCATTGGGGCATACACTATTCGTTAAGAGTTTTCAGGCTCTGAGCCCCACAACTTCGAGCATATTGTCGTGTATCGTTCCTGTCTATGGGATTATATGGGCTTTCTTTCTGCTTGGAGAGATTCCCTCGACCAAGACTATTATTGGAGGAGCGATTATTCTTTCAGTAGTACTCTTGAAGACGATGAGGACGAGTCGAGGCTAAACTCAGATGAGTCTATTGCTCAGTCCACCATATCGGCCTAGTCAGTGTGCTGCGAT
>CAZAXY010000236.1:0-3675 GCA_964489125.1 uncultured Saprospiraceae bacterium | reverse complement strand
ATTAGACTTGAGCAATAAGGATGTTACTGAATTAGGATGATCCGTCAATATCTCCTGCTGTCGGTCTTCTACAAGCTTATTAATGTTCTTCTTATCCTGCTCAAGTTGATCGGTAATACTCACCATGGTAGAGTCTGTCGTGCTAAGGGCTAAATCAGCTTTAGCAATCTGTTCACGGCTGACAGTCAAAAAGTGCATATACTCGTAAAACATGAGGTTCTCATCACTGCCTTCGAATAAGATCGGGCGCTCACGCTCATTGTTAATATTGACATAGAACTCCTGATCATCACCATCAACTAATAATTGATAGTAGTAATCCCCAGATGGCGATACGGCCAAGTACATGCCATGAGGCAACAATGAGTCGCTCTTATAGTTAAATCTGTTGTTTCCACCTTCACTATACAAGGTGTCAGTGATCAATATCTTGTCAGCAAAATAATACGCCAACAATAAGGTGTCGGAATTATAACCTTCTACTTCAAAATCTATATCTACTTGAGAAGAAAGACTAAAGCTTGTCAGAATGACACAAAAGAGTGTAATAATCAATGATTTCATAGCGCTAATCGTAGTACTTTTTAATAACAAGAATGTCGGAACAAAATTATCCAACCTTATCCGTATTTAATGTGATATTAACAGTTAAACCTTCAGCTAAGTTGCTCTTGATCCCGCCAAAAGATATAAGACAGCCATGCGCACAGCCACTCCGTTCTCTACCTGCTCTAGAATAATCGCTTGTTCAGAATCCGCTACGTCGCTATTGAGTTCTACTCCCCTATTGATAGGTCCTGGATGCATAATCGTGATCTGCTTGTCGAGTCTCGCTAGTCGCTCCTTGCTGATACCATAGTACAAGTTGTACTCTCTCAAGCTCGGTATATATTGGATATCCTGGCGCTCCAGTTGAATTCGCAGGACATTAGCTACGTCACACCAGGCTAGCGCTTCATCAAGATCATAGATGACTTCGACACCAAGTGATTCTATATGCTTCGGGATGAGTGTCGGCGGACCACAAACCTTTACATTAGCCCCTAGCTTCTGAAGACAGAATATGTTACTCAATGCAACTCTGGAGTGCTTTATATCGCCAATGATCAGCACATTAACTCCAGTAACTTTGCCCAGCGCCTTTTGTATGGAATAAGCATCAAGCAAGGCTTGCGTAGGGTGCTCATGTGTGCCATCCCCAGCATTAACGACGCTGGCGTCAATCTTGTTAGCCAGAAACATCGGTGCTCCTGGCACTGGGTGACGCATGACGACCATATCGACTTTCATCGCCAGCACATTATTAACGGTATCTAGGAGGGTCTCTCCTTTCTTCACCGATGAAGATGAAGCCGAGAAGTTAATTACATCTGCCGACAAGCGCTTTTCGGCAAGTTCAAAGGATAGTTTGGTTCGTGTGGAGTTTTCAAAAAACAAGTTGGCAATCGTGACATCTCTTAGCGTCGGCACTTTCTTAATCGGTCTGTTAAGCACATCTTTAAATCCATCGGCTGTCTGAAAAATCAGATTGATATCATCCGCAGTGATATACTTTATGCCTAACAAATGCTTAGTACTCAGACCGTCTTTAGCCATACTATGTGTCAATCTTTTTACTGAATAAAGTCACTTGGTCAACACCTTGTTGATGTTCCCATTCTACCTTGACATAGGCCTCATTAAGAGCATCCACTGTCAATCCTTTATAATTTGCTTCGATAGGAAGATGACGATTGAAGCGCCGATCCACCAAGACTAATAATTCTACTTCTGCAGGGCGCCCATATTGCTGTAGTGCCATGAGAGCGGCCTGGATCGTACGTCCTGTGTATAGGACATCATCGATTAGGATGACCTTCTTATCTTCTATGATGAAGTTGATGAGATTAGCACTTGGACTGATCACCGTATCTCGGCGGCGGTAGTCATCTCGATAGAAGCTAATGTCCAGCTTGCCGTACTCCGTCTTAACACCCATCTTATCAGACAGTACTTGATGAATTCTATCCGATAGCAGTGCTCCTCGGTCTTGGATACCGATGATACAGGCATTATCAAAGTCATCATAGTTTTCTATCAACTGATGACACAGACGCTTAAT
Source organism: uncultured Saprospiraceae bacterium (assembly GCA_964489125.1). Lineage (GTDB taxonomy): Bacteria > Bacteroidota > Bacteroidia > Chitinophagales > Saprospiraceae > GYS-P2D. The sequence goes on along the minus strand of CAZAXY010000236.1, from coordinate 1,574 downwards.
GGTGAATTGAAATCTGGCTTGTGGCAATATGACTTTATCGGGAGTCATCTACGCTACTTTTTGTCTTGCAATTTTTTCCAAGTATCACGCAAAGTTACTGTTCTATTGAATACGATGTGTTCGTCTGTGCTATCGGGATCTCTTACGAAGTATCCTTTTCTCATAAACTGTACGCCTAAACCAACTTCACAAGTCGTTATGGCTTGCTCTGCCTTAGCCGCAGGGATCACATCCAAAGAGTCTTCATTATAGAAGTCTATGAAGTCCTTGTTCTCATGCCCATCGGGACTAGGGTCGGTAAATAATCGATCATATTGCCTCACCTCGATATCTATAGCATGGCCTTGAGAAACCCAGTGTAGTGTGCCTTTGGCCTTAACACCACTGGTATCGCTACCACTTTTACTGTTTTCGTAGTACTTACAGATCACTTCTTCTACCTCTCCATTCGCTCCGAGCTTATAATCCGTGCACTCGATGATATAGGCACCCTTGAGTCTGACTGCTCGACCTGGACCAAGCCTGAAGAACTTCTTAGGTGGATCTACCATAAAGTCAGCTCGCTCGATATAGATCGACTTGCTGAATGATACAGATCGCTCCGTTGGTGGCTCTTCTTCTGGGTTATTGACAATAGATAGTTGTTCACCCCCACCTTCATAATTCGTAATCGTCACCTTGATCGGATCGAGTACGACCATCAATCGATCGGCAGTCTTGTTGAGCTCTTCACGTACACAGGCATCTAATAGTGCTATGTCTATCAGGTTTTCCCGCTTAGCGATGCCGACCTTATCGCAAAATGTACGCAGCGCTGCTGGCGGATAGCCTCGTCGTCGCATCCCTGAGATGGTCGACATCCGTGGGTCATCCCAGCTAGCCACTTTGCCCTCTTCGATCAGGCGTCTCAGTTTACGCTTACTGGTGATCATATAAGCTACATTCATCCGTGCAAACTCGATTTGTCTCGATGGAAATATTTCGAGATTCTCGATACACCAGTTATATAGCGGTCTGTGATGTCTAAATTCCAGTGAGCATAGTGAATGTGTAATCTCTTCGATGCTATCCGACTGCCCATGGGCAAAGTCGTACATAGGATAGATGATCCAGTCATCACCGGTGCGGTGATGGGTGTCACGCTTGATGCGATAGATCACTGGATCTCTCATATGCATGTTCGGACTGGTCATATCGATCTTCGCTCGCAACACACGGGCACCATCTTCATACTTCCCCTCCTTCATACCCGTAAAGAGTTCCTTGTTCTCTGCGACAGTGCGTTCGCGGTATGGGCTGTTAACACCTGGCTTTGTCGGTGTACCTTTTTGTTCAGCGATCTCATCAGCTGAAGAATCATCTACATACGCCCGACCATCATCGATCAGCTTATGAGCAAAGTCATACAACTGCTGAAAGTAGTCTGATGCATAGTATTCTCGGTCTTCCCAATCAAATCCCAGCCACTTGATGTCTCGCTTGATTGCATTGACATATTCTGTCTCTTCGGTAGCAGGATTGGTATCGTCAAATCTAAGATTTGTCTTACCGCCATATTTCTGTGCGATCCCGAA
>CAZAXY010000235.1:1742-3701 GCA_964489125.1 uncultured Saprospiraceae bacterium | reverse complement strand
TAGCATGTTTAAAAACCATTGAGTATAAGCGATGTTATCCTTCTAAAATAAAAATAATGTCTAACTCCGTATACCGCATCCCCACACCTCAGAATGAACCTATCCTTAGCTACCTACCAGGAAGTCCTGAGAAAGAAGCAGTCTTAGCAAAAGTAAAAGAACTAAAATCACAAGAAATCGATGTGCCCATGGTGATCGGAGGGCAAGATCTTGTCACCGAAGATAAAAGAAGAATCGCTGCGCCACATGACATCAATCATACCTTGGGATATTACAACTACGGAAATGGTCAACATGTCAAGCTCGCAATAGATGAGGCCCTCAAAGCTAAGCCCGACTGGGAAGCTATGCCGTGGCAAGATAGAGCTGCGATATTTCTCAAAGCGGCAGATCTTATATCTGGACCGAGACGTGCCTATATGAGTGCTACGACTATGCTCGCACAGTCTAAAACGGTCTATCAAGCAGAAATCGATGCTGTAGCCGAGTTCGCTGACTTCTTACGGTTTAATGTGCAGTATATGCAAGAAGTCTATGCGCAGCAGCCTAACAGTGCTAAGAATATCTGGAATCTGTTGGAGTATCGTCCTTTGGAAGGGTTTGTATTTGCTATTACACCATTCAACTTTACCGCGATAGCTGGCAACCTACCGGCATGTCCAGCAATGTTGGGCAACACCGTGGTGTGGAAGCCGGCCGAGTCGCAGATCTACTCAGCGATTGCCGTCATGAATATATTCAGAGAAGCAGGACTTCCTGATGGTGTCATTAATCTCATCTATACAGATGGGCCAACAACAGGAGATATCGTCTTCAACCATAGAGATTTTGCTGGGCTGCACTTTACAGGTAGCACAGGCGTATTCAGACATCTCTGGAAAACCATCGGAACCAACATAGACACCTACAGATCCTATCCTCGTATCGTTGGTGAGACAGGAGGCAAGGACTTCGTCATGGTTCATCAGTCTGCTAACGGTAAGCAAGTTGCAACTGCTTTGGCACGTGGAGCATTTGAATTTCAAGGTCAGAAATGCTCAGCGGCATCAAGAGCATACATTCCTAAATCATTGTGGCCAGCTGTAAAGGCAGAGTTATTGGATCAAGTGTCATCCTTTAAGATGGGGTCAACAGAGGATTTCTCCAATTTCATTTCGGCAGTTATTGATGAGCGCGCCTTTGATAAGATAGCTGGCTATATCGATCAAGTTAAAAAAGATGATAGCGCTGAGATATTAATAGGTGGAGGATACAACAAATCAGAAGGATACTTCATCGAGCCAACAGTAATTCAGGTCGATGACCCTAAGTATACGACAATGTGCGAGGAGATATTTGGACCAGTACTATCCATCTATGTATATGATGACAAGGACTATTCGGGCATCCTCAAGATTGTCGATGACACTTCTCCATATGCATTGACAGGGTCAATCTTCGCATCAGATCGAGCGGCTGTCATCGAAGCTCGCACTGCTCTAAGAAACGCTGCTGGCAACTTCTATATCAATGATAAGCCAACAGGAGCAGTGGTAGGTCAGCAGCCATTCGGTGGTGCCAGAGGCTCGGGCACTAATGATAAAGCTGGAAGTATATTAAATCTATATCGCTGGGTATCGCCAAGGACGATTAAGGAGAATTTTGTAGCACCGACCGATTATAGATATCCATTTTTGGGATAAGTGATTAATTGAGATGTACATATACGGGAAGATGATCAGAGATTTCTCTGATCTGCCCCAGGCGTTCACAAGTCATGACGATATCGATCACCTTAGCTTCTCTGATAGTATTCCTTTCTGTATTGACGTATATGTTGTCGATAGCATTGCTTAGATATGTGCCATTGTCGCAGACACGCTTCAGGCTAGTTTTCTGCTTTATAACAGAGGATTGAAAAGAGTGCTTATAGAGTGCATTCCAGACTATATCATCTTCAGGTATATTAAAATCTCCCAG
>CAZAXY010000235.1:0-1642 GCA_964489125.1 uncultured Saprospiraceae bacterium | reverse complement strand
GATATGCTTGAGGATGGGCTATTGGTAGGTGCACTAATCGCATAATCCCATTGTGATCCCATTCTGTTCAGCTCATCAACAAGTCTGGCTACTGCCTGGGCGCCAGCGGGATCAGATGCCACAACTTCCTGTATAGCGATGATATCAAAATCTCGCACCACATCTGCGATAAAATGTATCTCGGCATCATCCTTGGTTCTGCCTAAATCCTGAATATTCCATGAAACGATACTCACAGCATATGCCTGCAAGATCATGAACAAGATTAAGAGAACAAGAATGTACGGTTTGGGTGGTTTCATCTGATTAGATTGTTGAAAATCTCGCTTGCGATAAACATCTTCCATTGATTAGCGCCACAAAACTACAATCTTAAATCATATATGTTATGATTAATTTACATATGTAAAGCTATACTTATCAAGGGCTCTTATGCCATTTTGGCAACAGTACATTCAAATCAAGGTTCTTGAATGATAGAAACAATGATCAGACGAACTTCCCATTTCCTACGAGATATTGACCTCAGGAGGTTACTTAATAGTTAGGATCGAGATATAGAACTCTACTCTAGCTGATCTTTTGTCATTTCGACGGTAGGAGAAATATTCTGACATTGGCAGACTCGCTAACTCTATAAAAGAGAAAAGTCCTTTCACTTGCGTGAAAAGACTTTTCTCTCTAGTGATCCCGCAAGGATTCGAACCTTGGACCTGCTCATTAGAAGTGAGCTGCTCTATCCAGCTGAGCTACGGAACCTCGAATTTGGCTGCAAATATAGAGTATATTATCTCATATGGAAACAAGAAATTTCAAATATCCTCGCACTACTTCCCTACCCAATTAGGCTTGCGCTTTTCTATGAAGGCTGCAGCACCTTCTTTGAAGTCAGTTGTATCTGCTAAGCGCCCAAAGCCTTCAACTTCCGCCTGATATCCATCAACTTTATAGGCCGCATTGATTGCAGTAATCGCTTCAGTAACGGCAAGCGGTGCTTTCTTAGTGATTTTCTTTAAGATGTTGATGGCTGTATCCACTTCTGCCCCAGCTTCACAAGTGACATTAGCTAAATTAAGGCGGTGGGCCTCCTCTGCATTGATCATATCACCTGTTAAGGTAAGTTCCAATGCTTTGGCCTTTCCGATTAGGTGAGGTAAGCGTTGAGTCGCTCCATATCCTGGGATTATTCCAAGATTAACCTCCGGCTGACCAAACTTAGCATTAGCGCCTGCGATTCTCATATGACAAGCCATTGCCAACTCACAGCCTCCTCCAAGAGCAAAGCCATTGACAGCAGCTATCACTGGCACATGATAGCCTTCTATGACCATGAATATATCTTGGCCTCGCTTAGAAAGCTTCATCGCTCTATGATTGTCCAGATTCAAGAACTCCTTAATATCAGCACCTGCGACAAATGCTCGATCTCCAGCTCCTGTGATGACTATGCCACGGTATTGATATGGCTTCAAGTCCTTAGTGAAAAGAGCTATCAGATCTGTGAACACCTGAGTATTCAGTGCATTGAGCGCCTTTGGCCTATTGATTGTTACGACAAGGAATTGCTCTCTTTCTTCAAGAAGTAGCGTATCATACATGTGCATATAGTTTAGATTGCCAAGGTCAATAAAACCGCCTTGAT
>CAZAXY010000234.1:0-3704 GCA_964489125.1 uncultured Saprospiraceae bacterium | reverse complement strand
AGTGGCTGCTGATGTCATCTTTCCCATTTATAAGATGCGTGGAGATGTCGAGATCCTATTTGTTGGTCCTGACAATGATTACTTGTTTGAGTTTAGTGCATCGGATTTTGCAGGGAGGTAATCCATTGCTTCATGGACAGCATATACGTAGGTGCGATGTTGAGCTATTGTCGACTGGTAAGCTCATAATTCTAACAGGCCTCAATAAAAATCCTCATTATCCTATCTTAGCATCCTAACCAAATCTCCACTATAGATTGAGTGCTCCACTAGCTGAACGCATGCGGCCGACCGAACTGAACGAATACATCGGGCAGGATCACCTCATAGGAGAGCGAGGTATACTTAGAAAATCTCTGGATCATGGACGGATATCGTCCATGATACTATGGGGCCCACCAGGTGTAGGTAAAACAACACTGGCCAATCTCCTGGCAAAACAACAAGAGCGTCCATTCTATTCTCTGAGTGCCATCAACAGTGGCGTCAAAGATGTCAGAGAGACCATTAAGAAAGCCGAGAACAGTGGATTCTTTGGGCAGGGCTCGGCCGTACTATTTATCGATGAGATACATAGGTTTAGCAAGAGTCAGCAGGATTCCTTGTTAGGTGCCGTTGAGCGTGGTATCATTACATTGATAGGTGCCACTACAGAAAACCCTTCGTTTGAAGTCATCTCCGCTCTACTCTCAAGATGTCAAGTATATGTATTGGAGGCATTGGGCGTGGACGATCTCAAAGCAATAATTTCACGAGCGATACAAGATGACATCACGTTATCTAAAATGGATATTACGGTAGCGGAGTATGGCTCACTCTTAAAATACTCTGGAGGAGATGCTCGTCGTCTTCTTAACATCCTAGAGCTCTTAATCAGTCAACACGCTCAGACTGAAGCGATAATCATAAATGATGAGCTTATAGAAAGCTCTCTACAGCGAGAAGGATTCAATTACGACAAAGGAGGCGAACAGCACTATGACACTGTCTCGGCATTCATCAAGTCTATACGCGGCAGCGATGCGGATGCTGCTATCTATTATCTCGCCCGCATGATATCCGGTGGTGAAGACCCCAAGTTTATCTGTCGCAGAATGATCATTTCTGCAGCCGAGGATATAGGCCTGGCGAATCCTAATGCGCTATTGCTCGCTAACACTTGTTTTGAGGTAGTTCAAAAAATAGGTTTACCAGAAGGTCGTATTCCCATGGCCCAATGCGCCGTCTATCTTGCCGAGTCTCCCAAAAGCAATCGCAGTTATGCGGCTATAAATAAGGCCATGGACATCGTACGCAAGACCGGCAATCTTCCTATACCTCTTCATCTCCGAAATGCGCCTACCCAATTAATGAAAGATCTAGGATATGGAGACGGATATGTATATACACACGATCAGACACCGGATGAATCATATCATTATCTTCCGAAAGAATTGAAAGAAGAGGTTTTTTTGTCACCGAAGGCAAAAAAGTAATTGAGATTTGAATGCTTGAACTTCGCAAAATCGACCGCTCATCTTATCGCCGCTCTTATAAGCACTCAACTATTTTAGATATTTATAATGGTTAATTAATTATTTAATTCCATATCGAATTATCATATCATCATTTGTCGAAATTATATTTTGATCATTTTAAAATCAGGCAGTTGTTGAATGTAACAATTTGAGTAAATCATGGGACACATCTAAACACCGAATGACCTAATCTTTGTGTCGTGTTATGGAGTTAGCGGATGATAACACCAATTCATTAGAGTTAGATAGTTTTGTTTTTCATACGACTTAGGCTGCTTGAAGAAGTGGCCTTTTTTAATATGCTTGCCTTATTCTATTACCAAGCCAACTTAGACTAATGGTTATTATTTAGCCCAGCATATGCAAAACAACTGTTGCACACAAAATGACCCCTTAAAGAAACTGTGAGAACGGCACGAACCAAATAATCGCTTGCCCCTGGAAATACTAAATAGATTCATTTATCCAAATAATATGGAATTTATTTTGTGACTAAATGAAATATAGCCCGTCTTAATGGTACATCCTCTTGTTCATAGGGATAGAAATAACTACTACATTTCTACTACAAGATCATCAGAGTGATCAATTATGGGCACCTTTCCACATCTATATTTCTTACAACAGATACTACAGAAAAACTACATATAGGCTAAATGCAAATTCTCTAATACAGATTTAAGAATTCGCTATGTTTATATGCATATCTGATAATCAATTACTTATGTTTAATAAATTCCGAAATTTTCAAAATCCATGCAAACTACCTTACATAACTACAGATAGGCTACATAAAAGTTTGTGTTGAGCCTACAACTAGCATACATTTGTATCATAACCTTTTGACCTTTTTGTAAACGAATACCCCATGAGAAATTTATTCTCATTAATCCTTGTACTCTGCTACAGCTATGTGGCAGTTTATTCTCAGAATGATCTTTCATATAGATTGATCGCCGATGAGTACACTTTGGATGATGACAACACAACTGTCAGCATACAGATAAAAGCAGATGATGTTGCTTTAAACTTAGCTGATCAATACTACAGATTCTATTATGACGCTTCCAATATGAAGCTTAATAATCAGAATACTAAAACTGTATTACCCTTAACAAATTACTCCCACGCCTCTATCATTGAGCATGTTGAAAGATTCGACGCTTCACGTGTAGGAGAATTATCTTACGATAAAGACTTAGGTTTTATCAACCTATACATAGAATTATCTGATCTCACCTTAGGAGGCTCAACAATTACACCTCAAGATAAGTGGGTGACTGTTGCGACATTAGATTTCAGTATCGAGAATACTGAAAAGCCGTTAATTGCGACTTGGGCGAGGATAGATAGAACTAAGAATTATGCAAGCGCATATGCAATTGTTGCTGAGTGGGTAAACTCTGATCAAGTTGCAGTAACAAATCAAAAAGAATATAATGACCTCTATGCCCAAGCATCTATAGTTAATTATAGCGAAGAGGTAGAAATCACAATTGGACCCAACCCAACCGCCGATTATGTTCGGGTGAGAAACGCCCAAGGCTTTAATTCAGAGGCTGTTGTGGAACTACGTGATCTAAACGGCTCATTGCTACAGTCCAAAGATGTTGCGGGAAACACCGAGGCCACCATTGAGCTTTCAAGTTATACTTCCGGAGCCTATCTTATTGAGGTGACCAACGGCGCAAATGCAGAAATCATTTCAGAAAAAATAATATTCACAAGATCTTAATAAACAATCAGCATAATATGATCAAGTGAATTCAGGCTTGTCTCACGCATAGGTTAAAAGGTGTTTATGTTTAGTGTAGGAGATGGTCTGTTCGCAGTATTTAAAGCGGCTCTACTAGGTAGGGCCGCTTTCATTTTGCCCTTATTTATAGGCGGTAGAATCAGCACACATTACGCCAAATTTTGGCTGTTTTGATATTTGATTTAATCTAATATGAAATTTCTTTTCAGATTTCCTTTTCTTCTGCAAACAATTGTATATTTGTCTCATCGAAAATGGATTGAATCCCACTTTCAAAGATATACGAGGTTGAACCTCACATACGATTTAGACTAAATTGGATTTAAAAAATCCTTAAGAATGGCCCTCGAGTAAAGGGCTTTTCTTTTTTCTACTACTTGTCATGTCCTAGTATAGCGTTACACAAAAAGTAGTGTTATGTCTAAGGAGTT
>CAZAXY010000233.1:0-3714 GCA_964489125.1 uncultured Saprospiraceae bacterium | reverse complement strand
TCGTAGCCGTCAGTAGCCTCACTCTTCATCTGAGTGACGACATTTGGAGATGTCTCGATAATAGTACAAGGCACATTTTTTCCTTTATCGTCAAAAATGCTGGTCATGCCTAGTTTCTTACCTATAATACCATTCATTTATAGATATTTATAATTTAATGACAACCCCCATACGAGGGCCATCTCAAAACCTTTTAATAATTAGACTACTTAGGACAGCTTGACTTGGATATCTACTCCACTTGGCAATTCCAATTTGGAAAGAGCGTCTACAGTTTTTTGTGTAGGAGTGTAGATATCTATTAGTCGCTTATGCGTCCTCAACTGAAACTGCTCTCGAGATTTTTTATTTACGTGTGGTGATTTCAGCACAGTAAATACTTCTTTCTCAGTCGGCAGCGGAATCGGACCTGTCACAACAGCACCACTTGATCTCACGGTCTTAACAATTTTCTCAGTAGACTTGTCCACTAAATTGTGATCGTAAGAGCGAAGTTTGATTCTAATTTTCTGATTCATTACCTGTTATTAAATCATCCCGTCAAAACGGGCTGCAAAAGTACACTTAAATTTATTTAGTACAAATATTTCTATTCTAAACTTTTACCTCTCCTTTAGAGGCAGCGATAATCTCTTCTGATAAGCTCTTAGATACTGGAGCATAATGAGAGAATATCATCGAACTATTGGCTCTACCTGAGGTAATAGTTCTTAAGTCAGTCACATAACCGAACATCTCTGATAATGGAACATCTGCGGTAATAACTACAGCTCCTCCGGTTCTGGTTTCTTGACCTTTAGGCAATCCACGTCGTCTGTTCAAGTCACCTATTACAGAACCTGTATACTCCTCTGGAGTCACCACTTCTAATGCCATGATCGGCTCAAGAATCTGAGGCCCCGCAGACATCGCCGCTGCCTTAAATCCTTCCTTAGCACAAAGTTCAAATGCAATTGGCTTGGAATCGACAGCGTGCGTACTACCATCGTACACTCTAACCTTCATACTATCGATAGGATATCCGGCAAGAACACCATTGTCCATCATAGCCTTGAAGCCCTTGACTACTGATGGGATCAAGTCTCTTGGAATAGAGCCACCTACGACATTATTTACGAACTGTAATTTGTCCTTACCACTCTTGAATTCATCACTATCTAAGAACTCCTGATCTGCTGGTCCCAACTCAAACTCCATATCGGCGAATAAACCTGCACCACCTGATTGCTTCTTAAGACGTTCTCTATGCGATACTGTCTTATGAAGTGCTTCTCTATAGTTCACTTGTGGCTTACCTTGATTACACTCAACCTTAAACTCTCTGCGGAGACGATCAATAATGATCTCTAAGTGAAGTTCTCCCATCCCGCTAATTACAGTCTGGTTAGTCTCGTCATCATATCTGACCTTAAACGTTGGATCCTCTTCAGATAACTTAGATAAACCAATACCTAACTTGTCCATATCCTTCTGAGACTTAGGCTCTACTGCTACACCAATCACTGGATCAGGGAACACCATAGACTCAAATACCAATGGATTTTTCTCTGAAGTAAGCGTATCACCAGTACGTAAGTCTTTAAAGCCTACACCTGCCGCTATATCACCTGCTTCAACTTTTGGAATAGAGTTTTGCTTATTAGAGTGCATCTGGAATAACCTCGAGATACGTTCTTTCTTACCTGTTCTATTATTCAAGATATAAGATCCAGCATCTAATGATCCTGAATACACTCTGAAGAATGCCAGGCGCCCAACGAATGGATCCGTAGCGATCTTAAATGCAAGTGCTGAGAAAGGAGCATCTGTATCTGGTTCTCTTTCTTCTTCTTCTTCTGTATCAGGGTTAGTACCGGTAACAGCGCCAATGTCTTGAGGTGAAGGCAAAAATTCACAAACTGCATCGAGTACAGCCTGTACACCTTTATTCTTGAATGCCGAACCACACATCATCGGGACAAACTTGGCATCGAGTACTGCTTGGCGTACTGCTGCTCTCATCTCCTCTACTGTGATGCTGTTAGGGTCATCGAAGAATTTCTCCATTAATGAGTCATCGTATTCAGCGACAGCTTCGAGTAATTTTTCTCTCCATTCCAATACTGTTTCTTCGAGATCAGCCGGCACATCTACCACCTCAAAAGTCATCCCCATATCATCCTCATTCCATACGATGGCTTGATTCGTGATCAGGTCTACAACACCTTTAAATGTCTCCTCTGCACCAATCGGCACTTGGAGTGGAATAGCTTCTGATCCCAGTTTTTCTTTCACATCACGAACTACTGCAAAAAAGTCTGCACCCGAGCGGTCCATTTTATTGACAAATCCAATTCTTGGCACTTTATAGTTGTCTGCAAGTCTCCAGTTGGTTTCCGACTGGGGCTCAACACCACTTACTGCACAAAACAAGAATACTAACCCATCAAGAACTCTCAAAGATCTATTCACCTCAACAGTGAAATCCACGTGTCCTGGAGTATCGATGATATTCATAGCGTATTCCTGATCCTTCCACGTCCAAGATGTCTTAGTTGCAGCCGAAGTAATGGTAATCCCTCTCTCTTGCTCTTGCTCCATCCAATCCATCGTAGCAGCACCATCGTGCACTTCACCGATCTTGTGAGACATACCCGTATAGAATAATATTCTTTCGGTTGTAGTAGTCTTACCGGCATCAATGTGCGCTGCGATACCAATGTTACGAGTGAAGCTTAAATCTTTTCCCATTATTATAGATTGTCCAAAATGTGATAAATGTCTAGATGTAATTTATGCCCTAAAGTGTGCGAATGCTTTATTAGCTTCTGCCATTCTGTGAGTATCTTCTCTTTTCTTTACAGCGGCACCTTCGCCCTTACTTGCTGCTAAGATTTCAGAAGAAAGCTTTTCAGCCATACCCTTGCCACTTCTTGCTCTTGAGTATTTAATTAACCATTTCATACCCATAGACACTTTACGTGCATTTCTGATATCTGTAGGAATCTGAAATGTTGCTCCACCGATACGCTTACTTCGCACTTCTACTTGTGGATATATATTATTTAGTGCTTTCTGCCAAACCTCATGTGGATCTTCACCGCTCTTCTCTCCTACGATATCCATTGCATCATAGAATATCTTGAAGGCAGTACTCTTTTTACCTTGTAGCATTAAGTTGTTGACAAACTGTGTTACCAGCGTATCTCCAAATCTTGGATCTGGTTGAACAATGCGCTTTTTCGGCTTTCTTTTTCTCATGAGTTCTTTATCTTCTTATTTCTTAGGTCTCTTAGTACCGTAACGTGATCTACTTTGTCTTCTATCATTAACACCTGCTGTATCAAGTGCTCCTCTCACAATGGTATAGCGCACACCAGGAAGATCTTTTACTCTTCCTCCTCTGATAAGTACAATACTGTGTTCTTGCAAGTTGTGGCCCTCTCCAGGTATGTAGGCGATCACCTCGATACCGTTAGTCATTCTAACCTTGGCTACCTTACGCAAGGCAGAGTTAGGTTTCTTTGGAGTCGTAGTATATACTCTGGTACAAACTCCTCTCTTCTGTGGACAAGAATCTAAAGCTCTCGACTTACTCGGAGTGACGATCTTTTTGCGACCCTTTTTTACAAGTTGATTAATAGTAGGCATATATTAATTTATAAGGCTTTTTCAAAAGCGACTGCAAAGGTATGATTATTTTCTTTTTATTCAACGGGGTAATTTAATTTTATC
>CAZAXY010000232.1:0-3718 GCA_964489125.1 uncultured Saprospiraceae bacterium | reverse complement strand
GTGCGACTTGCACAGATGGCGTACAGAATGGTGATGAAGCGGGAGTTGATTGCGGTGGTTCATGCGCACCATGTACGACTTGCACAGATGGCGTACAGAATGGTGATGAAGTAGGAGTTGATTGCGGTGGTTCATGTGCACCTTGTGATGCTTCAGTGTGTGACGATGAACAAATAGTTACAGACAGCATAGTTTGGAATTTTGAAAACAATGAACTTGCGTCCTTACAAGGATCGATGGACGATCTAGACTTTACAATCGTATCAGGAGCCACACCATCTACAGGCACTGGTCCACAATTTCCTGTGGAAGGGAGCTATTATATCTTCGTAGAGTCTAGTAGCCCTAACTACCCTAGCAAGACTGCAGAATTAGAACTGAGCTGTCTAAATATCGCAGACTTGGATAACCCGAGACTATCTTTCAGTTACCATATGCATGGGTTGGGTATGGGAGACCTTGAAATAGAGGTCAAGAATCTAAATACTGAAGAGGTCCAAACGATTTGGACTATTGGGGGAGATCAAGGAGAAGCGTGGCACACTCAAGAGTTAGATCTTAGTGCATTTAAGGATAGTTATATTGATATTTATTTTAGAGGTATAACGGGGTCTCACTTCACCAGTGATATCGCATTGGATCATATAGTCATTATAAGCGAAGTCATGGCTTCATGTAGCGATGGTATACAAAATGGTGATGAAGAGGGAATTGATTGCGGTGGTTCATGTGAACCATGTCCTCAGGATTGTCAAGTAGATAATTTTACTTTTTCTAATGAATCGAACCATTCCAGTATTCCATCACATCTTGTTGTAAGGGAACGTATTAACTCTACAGGAACAGTGGAGATTGGTTCTGGCGAGAATTTAATATGGCAAGCTGGAGAGAGCATTGAAATCAACCCAGGCTTTAGTGTCGCTTCAGGAACCAGTATTACCATGAAAGCAGAAGAATGTATAGATAGATGATATTTTAATTTTACCAATTATTTATTTACCCAATTAATGGTGCATTGACACATAGCACCCTATTTTTGAAGTGTTTTTGAAATAGTCAAGATCTTCAATTTCAGGCGGATGTTATATGTCAATGCACTTTTCTTCATTGTCAGCTATTTGATAATAGCCGATGTTGATGTCGCCAGCAAGTATACTTGTCGCACGGCACAGATACATATTGAGACGTCAAGCAAATTTATGGATGTTGTTGCTGATAACTACCAAGTCTACAGTGAGGTCAATCCTAATACAGGTCAGGTGGTTTTTCAAGGCTTGATGAAATCTTTTGAGTTTGAACTAGGTGCACTCGATCGGGCATTTAATAGTGACAAGGTGAGTCTGAACCAATATTCCAAATTCAGATATGATGGAGTGATCTCGAATCTTTCAGCAATCAATTTTGATCGCCCAGGCACATACAATGTTAGTGTGGAAGGGAAAATCTTCATTGGGAACTATATCCGGAAGACTTCAGCCCAAGGATCGCTAAAAGTATTAGCTAATGGCCGCATTGAAACTGTAGCTGATTTTTCTATTCGCATAGAGGAGGAAAGTATGAACACTATAAATGAACTGATGCGCAAGAAATTACCAAGAATAGTGTCGCTTGACACCGATAAGTTAGGAATCTCCAGAGATATCAAGATAAATCTGAAAGCCAATTATAGACCGAGAAACTAATCCAATGAAAACGCTTATTAAGATTTTAGCAGGACTCGCAATAGTTTTATTGATAGCCTATTTAGTTGTGATTAACATACCTCAAGCTAATATAAAGGGTAAAGATGCAGTTGAAACTATCTCTGCAGTTTCTTTATATGAAGCTTTCACAACTAATGAGAATAATGCAAATAAAAAGTATATAGGGAAGGTGATCCAATTGTCAGGAGAGATAGATGAAATATACGCTGACGAAAACAATGAGCCAGTAGTAGTATTGAGATCGAATGCAGGCGATCTCGTCTCAGTAGTCACCTTAGAGTCGAGTGAGGAGAAAGAAATTGCTTCTTACAAGGAAGGTGATGAAATAACTCTTAAGGCATTGTGCAGCGGTAAGTTAATGGAGGTAACTCTCAGTAAAGGATTAATCGTTGACTAACTAAGAGTCTGTAGCATAAAGCGCATCAAAATATTGGAAGAACCATATGGAGCAAAGGACCATCGTCACAAGAATAATCCCTCTAAGTGTCTGAATAGTGAAGCTCTGATTCATCTTTCTTATCCAAAATATGTTCGTACAGATGGCTAATAATGCCATCGTCCTAAATCGCTGACTACTAGCGCTGCTACCAGCTTCGTCCATTATGCCAAGATGAGTCATCAATCCAAATACCAAGAACACAAGTCCAAAACCCAGTAGCGGCGATATCAATCCAATAGCTGCACCTATTGCTAAATTGTTTTTCTCAAGTAAACTCATATTTATTGATTTGCTGCTTTTTCGATTGCAGTGATGCTGCTGAGCGCATTATAGTCTGTTAAGTCATGCATTGATGGCACTACTGAAATATAATTATTTTTCAAAGCCCATATGTCTGTGCTTTGATCATCAGTATAAATATCAAATGAGCCCGTCATCCAATAGTAACTCTTACCACGAGGATCTTTTGATTCAACGAAATCTTCGTTCCATTTACCCGCTGCTTGGCTGCATATTTTAATGCCTTTTATTTCTTCGAGGGCTACATCTGGGATATTAACATTGAGTAAAAGAGCATCTCCCATGCCACCAGATAATACAGACTCTATGATTTTTTCGGCATAGTACTGGGCAGCGCTAAAATCCGCATCAAACTGGTAGTTAAGGTGACTAAATCCAATTGACGGAATTCCTTGTATACTGGCTTCCATAGCGGCTGCCATAGTGCCACTATATATGATATTCACAGATGCATTAGAACCATGGTTTATACCGGATACACACAGATCTATTTTACGTCCTTTTAATACTACATGCTTAGCAAGTTTTACGCAATCTACTGGGGTTCCTGAGCACTCATAAGCCGGGATGTCTCCGAGAGTTTGTACTTGGAGTATGCGTAATGGCTCGTTGAGTGTGATGGCGTTGCTTTGCCCAGACTGAGGACTACTTGGCGCCACGACTACTACATCACCATGTTTTTTGGCCGCTTCTGTTAAGGCTTTTATGCCTGGGGCGAATATGCCATCATCATTGGTAATTAAGATAAGAGGTCTCATAGCTATGATTTATAGGTTGTGCAAAAGTCTTCTTTTCTTAGCGAAGTACAAACAGTCTCATTGGATGAACGTTATTCATCACGAAGAAATAACTATGACACATCAAAAGAAAGGAATCTTACTTGTCAATTTGGGCACTCCCGATAGTCCCACGTACAATGGACTGAGGAGATATCTAAATCAGTTTCTGACAGATCGACGAGTAATTGACTTGCCGTGGCTGTTTAGAAATATGTTATTCAAGGGGATAGTTGTTCCGATTCGGTCGGGTCGGGTCTCTAAGCTATATCAACAACTATGGATAGAGGAAGGCTCACCGCTTAAGGTCTATGGCCATCGAGTGGCAAGCGGAGTCCAAGATATCTTAGGAGGAGACTATGTAGTCAGACTTGCAATGCGCTATCAAAATCCATCAATCAAGGATGTTATTGATGAAATGATGGAGCACAAAGTATCGGAGATAACTATTTTCCCACTATTCCCGCAATACGCCTCGGCTACGACAGGATCTGTATATG
>CAZAXY010000231.1:0-3724 GCA_964489125.1 uncultured Saprospiraceae bacterium | reverse complement strand
CGCGATTTAATCTCATTATCCTTGCAACAGGAGTTTCAGCCAGTCACAACTACTGATGAGTTGAGTGGCATTACTATTCCAATTCTGATACTCAGAGGTAACGAGGACACTCACAATGGTGATCCTTACAAACTTCAAGACGCAATCAAGGATGCTACACTGACTTTCATCGATGGCGATCATAATAATACATATAAGCAAGAAAATTTTTCAGCTGAGGTAATTTCATTTCTTAAATCATAGAACGTCATTACAACCTTCGCAATATTGTTCCTTGCAACTCACAATATCAAGCGGATTAACCAATCTCATACCGAAACATTAAGTAGCTTGACTTAGACAGATTTATATGTTAAAAATATGTCAAGCTTTAATCTTCACTCGTAACTTGGGCAACTTAATCCAATGTGTTGTCATATAAGAGGTGTAATTTGGTACGAAGAAGTCAAAAAAAGTTAAATACTTCTCATTAATACTCACACAAGTATCAACAAGTATCAGTCAAATTAAATTACTTCTATAACACAGGTAACTATGAAATATTTTAATGCAATAATCGCAATCATTTTTTTTAGTTCTGCTGGACATGCAGAAATTGAAAATCAGTTCTTTGATGATGTACATAGCTTCCTTGGATCAGTTGTATCAAATGGAAAGGTAGATTACAAATCTGTCAAAGGCAGTGATGAACTAAATGACTTAGTTGCATACATCTCCTCAGCAGATCTATCGGGAGAAGACGATATGACGAAGCAAGCATTTTATATAAATGCTTACAACCTTTTGGTAATCAATGAGGCTGCAAAAGCCTATCCTCTCCAATCACTTAATGAAGTATCTGGCTTCTTTGATCGCAAAAGACATACGATTGCCGGAAAGAGTTATACTCTTAATTCTTTTGAGAAAGATTTCCTTCTAAAGGAGTACAAAGACCCACGCTATCACTTTGTACTAGTGTGTGGAGCCTTAGGATGTCCTCCGATAACTAACTTTGCATATACTCCTATATTATTGGAGCAGCAGTTAGAAAGACAGACAAAAAAAGCCCTAAATGACCCTAATTTTATACGAACGGGAGATGGAAGAATTGGTTTATCACAGATCTTTGATTGGTACAGAAGTGATTTTGGTGGTAACAAAAGAGCAGTAGTTAACTATATCAATGAATATAAAGATGATAAGCTATCAGCTGCATCTAAGTTATACTACTACGACTACGACTGGACTATCAATGATGTAGTTGGCGCCAAGAGTCTCACAAGTTCTGCTGCGGCTACTGGTGGAGCTAACAACTCTGCACGATATATTGTGTCTTCGACGATCGCCAAAGGTACTTGGGAGTATAAGGCATTCAATAACTTATATACGCAACGTACAGGTTCAGAAGATAACTTGACAGATCGATCTTCATTTTTTACTTTGTCTTATAGTGCACTATATGGATTAAGTGATAGATTCAATATCGGATATACTGGGCGTTACAGAAGAACTCGAAATGATAGATTGCCTTCAGGAGTGTTAGGTGTACTAGGTAGTTCTGAGGAAAACCTGACAACTGGTCAACGATCAGGATTCACAGGTGCAGGTCCCATAATTCGTTGGGCACCAGTCAAGAAGTGGTCAAACTTCTCAATACAGAGTCAATTTATATTTGCAATTGGTGAAGATCTTCAAGGAAGGGATGGAAGCGACGGCAGAGAGCCATTACCCTTTTTGGAATGGGACGGTAACATTTGGTGGACGCAGTTCTTCAATGATTTTCCAATCGGTAACAATTGGTCATTATTTACAGAGGTAGACTTTTTGATTGAAGATTTAGGAGGCAGTGAATCTGCTACCAATAGAATATCGACGCCTGCAACTGCGATCTTGAGTTACAATGCAAGCAAGAAATCAATCTTCTATGTACTCGCAGGATATTCACCATTCTGGCAAGAAAATTTTGACTATTTTAGACAATTCGGCCTAGGCACTAAGTATCAATTTACACCTAAGCTTGAGTTAGAATTATTATATACGGACTTTAATAATCAGTTTTTAGCCAATTCTGGTGGGCAAGCGGCAACATTTAATTTAGGTTTAAGGTTTAACTTAGGGTCTCCAAAGTAAGGAAGCAAAAACTTGAGGTAAAAATTTCTCAATAAATGAGAGACTTTAGAAGTCTGATTACATGTCTATTGATATGTTTTTCGACAGCGGTTGTGTCAGGTCAAGAATCTGGTACAACCGCTGCTCGTTATATCAATTTTAAAGGTTATTCTAAGAGTAACATAGACTTCCTACGCACAAATGTCAACATCGAGGATGGTGAGTCAATAGATATGCAAGCTATTGAAGACGGCTTACAACGGTTAAAAAACACTATCGGCGTCGGCAATGCCACATACGCACTCGACACTTTATCTGATGGAATCGGGGTCACTTACAATATCGAGGAAGTAAAAACGCTCCTTCCAATACTCAACTTTGGAGGAATACGAAATAACATCTGGTTTCAGGCAGGATTCGTAGATATTAACTGGAGGGGTCGCGGAGAAACACTCAGTGCGTATTATCAAAATAATGACAAGCGACATTCAGGGGAGATATTCTATCGTAAGCCTCGTATTCATAATAGTCCATGGGGGTATTCGGCATCATTAACCAAGTGGTCTTCCAGAGAACCATTGTTTTTTCCAGGTCAAACAGTGCTATATGATTATGACAATAACAGCGTAGCAGCTTCCATAATTCGGAATTTCGGACTCAATAGGTTAATAGAATTAGGAGGGTCCTACTTCGTGGAGACTTACAATAAATCAGATGGGCAAGTCAGTGAAAATCCTGACATTCCGTTGAGTTTGCGACAGCCAAAGTTTCTAACTAAGTTAGAATACCAAACCAACAAATTAGATTATCACTTCTTCTATTTAAAAGGCGGTGCCTGGCGGTTGACTTATCAAAATGTATTCAATACTCTTGACAATACCTGGTTTAACAGCCTACAGTTTCAGGGCATGTACTTTAAACATATCGGTGAGAAAAAACGGACAAACCTCGCCTTTAGGATTCGTGCTGGAATATCTACTAACAACGATTCACCATTTGCACCATTCGTTGCGGATAGTCACGTTAATCTAAGGGGTGTAGGCAATCGTATCGACCGAGGAACGGCACAAATAGTGATTAATGCAGAGTACCGTAGAACAGTGTTCTTTAGAGAGAAAACTACCAGAAAGTGGGCTATTCAAGTTGTGGGATTCGTTGATATGGGAACATGGCGTGATCCAGGTGGAGAACTAAGTGATATTTTTGACCCAGACCAATTTAGAGAGTTTGTCGGTGGTGGCGTCCGAATTATCAATAATAAGATATTTGGAGCGGTATTACGGATAGACTATGGTGTAGATGTATTCAATCCTGATCAACGTGGTATTGTGATAGGATTAGGTCAATATTTTTAGATTTCTCAAGTACAGTATTCCTTTGACTTCTAAGTACGTCCTCATAGCAACTCTATTTATTTATATCCAGCACATTAGTGCACAGGACTTTGAGAAAACTGAAAGCATCAATGGCATCAGCTTTATTGGGCCATATCAACCACCATACGAACAGGACGCTTTAGATAGGCTCGCTACAACTGGCGCCAATTGGGTAGCATTTATACCCGAGGCAGTTATGAACCGCCGCACTCTTGAGCTAACCGCACATGGAGATGACTATTACTGGGGCAGCACTAAAG
>CAZAXY010000230.1:0-3727 GCA_964489125.1 uncultured Saprospiraceae bacterium | reverse complement strand
AAGAACATTACAAAGACAAAGACCTCAGTGCTGATCAATGGGTCGAAGCCATGGTTGCTTATCCTAAGCTCATCCAACGCCCAATAGTAGTGAATGGCAATAAGGCAGTCTTGGGCAGGCCACCTGAGAATGTTGATAAGATTCTGTAGGTAAAATCCCTGCAACACAAGGCCTGTTTATGGATAGGCAATACACATAATTGTTTCTCCCACATTTACAGGTGGAGTGCCTATTTTGTATAGTATAATTCCAGTGCTTGGGGCTCTCAATACTTTGATGGTTTCGCCGAAACTATCGTGTATATATCCCACTATATCTCCCTGATTTACTAGATCTCCTGCATTTAAATCACTTTTGAATAACCCTCGATAGTCGGATCTGATATAGCTTTGATTATTCAGGATTTGGGGGGGATCTGAATGTTGCTCTGATTGCTCAACCTGATACATCGACAGTTTAGATAGCATATTATAAACACCCATCTTGATCAATTGAACATCATTGTGATTACTTGTGCCCAGTTTGCCACACTCTATGCTCAAGGCAATTTTGCCATCCTGTACAGCTTGCTTAAATGCATATTTAGCAGGCTCTGTAGGAGTAATTGTATATGGATAGGATACTACATAGTCAAATCCGCTTGCCATACAGAGCTGAGCTGCCGTGGCTGTCTGCTGCTGAGGAGATTCATTGTTGTAATAACACACGAAAGGCAGTAAGTCCTCATTGGCATCACCACCATGTATGTCAATGTATATATCAGCATGTGCTATAATCTCCGATGTAATGAAGTGTGCAATTTTGTCCGTGATGGTGCCCGTGCTATCTCCCGGAAATGACCTGTTAAGATTGAGTTGATCGACAGGATTGACAAATGGACTTCTATTATAAAATGCACTTGGGTTCGCAATCGGAATAAAGACCAAATCACCATTAAGCTCATTAGGATTGATTTCATTGATAAGCTCTTGAATAGCAATAATGGGTGGATATTCATATCCATGGATTCCAGCAGTAATGGCTGTCACAGGACCCTTGTTAACTCCAGAGACAACAACTATTGGTATTGCAGTGGTGTCGCCATATTGATCGATGACGTTATGGTGAAATTTAGAAGTAGTACCCGTGGGGTCGTGTAAAAAATCGGCGATGTCTATATCTTGACTGTATAGCTTGGATGATAGCATCGTCAGTGAAAGAACCCAGATGAATATTCTATTGATTTGTCCAACCATTCGTAATTCAAATGTACAGACTATACTACGACATAAGACTATAATCGTTTACTGCTCTGCAAGCTTACGTCCGAGAACTTCTTATTAAAGTTGCTGATCACCATAAATTCATTTGAAATATAGAAATCATTAGCTGCAGCAACATTAGTTGTGGTCTCAGTACTGTTTATGTCAAATTCACCATTTATTGCACCGAACAAAGGTTGTCCTCGGTCAAGATTTCCCTCTCCACTCGTATAGATCATTTCGACGTTAAGCGCTGTAGTTTCATTTGGAACATATGATACTGATGGCGTTAGTAAGAATTGATTGTTCTGTACTAAATCTCTAAAAGATCTGGACTCTTGCACAGCCGCATTGAGTCTGTATAGTAGTGTCTTAGACTCATTTAATGGGCCAGTAAAATCTAAAGCAGCTCTAAGCGTGCCAAAACTACCTACTGTGGCGCTTACTTCAGATCTTTTTTCTTGGAGTGGTTTCTTAGTAACGAGGTTGACTGTACCTCCAGCGTCGGTACTTGATAGTGTGATGGATGATGGACCTTTTACAACTTCAGCTCGCTCTATATGAGAGGTAATCGGTTGTAAGAAGTAGAATTGTCTTGTTCTTAATCCATTGATATCCTGGCCATCTTCAGCCTTGATGAGCCCTCTTATGCTGAAGTGATTGTAGAATCCTGTATGACTGACACTACTTGCTGTGCTAATGGCATCAGCGATTTGAAATGTTTGTCGATCCTTGAAAAGCTCTTTGGTAATCGTTGATATAGCCTGTGGTAACTCCTTATTGGCAATGGCCACTTTAGTCGAGGAGAATGAATATTCACTATTATAGTCTCTACGTCGTCGTCCTAGTACTTCGACATTTTGAAGTACAGATTCGGACTCTATCAATAATACTGTTCCGAGGTCTACCGTCTCACCCGATTCAATATTGACACTGGTGACATAAGTGTTATAACCTAAGAAGCTTAGTTCTACACTATAGGTGTCTTTCGTACCAACTGGTAGGACAAAGCTCCCGTTTTGATCTGACGCTGTCCCATATTGCTTGCCACTTGAATCATAAGCTACGGCGGTTGCTCCGATTAGTGGACTGTTATCTGAGCCTACAATTTGTCCTTTGAGGTTGCCTTGACCATATAAGCCGCTTACGACAGTTGTAAGAATCAGAAATAAAATTAAATAGCATTTCATAAAATTCATTGTTTCGATTTAGATACTTTTTAGATAAAATTCTTTGAGTTCGTCGGCACTAACCCCTGCTACATCTGTAGTGTGGACTAATGTGCCGTTGTTCATAATCCCAATTTTTGATCCTACATTGACTGCATTGAATATATCATGCGTTGCCATGAGGATTCCAACTCCTTGTAGGGATAGATTTTTACAGATTTGTACAAATTCCGCTGAGGATTTAGGGTCTAACCCAGAGGTAGGTTCATCCATTAATATGAATGATGCATCCTTGGCAAGGGCTATGGCGATACCTACTTTTTGGCGCATACCTTTTGAGTAAGTAGACAGGCGCTTGTTGAGATTATCTGCTGCCAAGGTGGATTCTATCAAAAACTGGGATAGCTCCTGTTGACTATTTTTTTTTCTGCTAACTCACTAAAGAACTTTAGATTCTCAATCCCGGTTAGGTTCCCATAGAGTTGCACAACTTCTGGGATATAGGCTATGTACTTCCTTGTCTCTGAATAATCAGAGATGGATACACCGTTAATCATCGCCTTGCCTAAAGTGGGCTTATATAGGCCTAATAATATATTGATCGTTGTGGTCTTGCCTGCGCCATTCTGACCCAATAGACAAAAAATATCCCCAGATTGGATAGTGAATGATAAATTGTTTAGTACGCGCTTCTCTCCAAATTGCATACCTACATTCTCTACGGTCAGAGTAGCCATAACAAAAGACTTTTTCTTAGCAATCTTGTGCTTACGATTGATGATCATAAATGCAACATTATTGCAAATGTATGTAATTAAAATTAATACGCAACTAATGTGCAAATAACGAATTAATGCTACAATGTATCGTATTTGTGTTCTTAACAGGATACTCAGAGCTTTGGCCACAACAGTTGTGCTTTAATCCCTATTTCTCAACTGTACCAAAGAATTAAACACCAGAAGACCTGTATTTTGAAGAGTAGTTGACTAGTACTTAACATAGGGTTGCATAGCGTATTAAAGTGAAACCGAGGGAACGCTGGAATTAATAGAGTGGACCATATGTAAAAGACATCTTTTATATTCGTTTAACTTAGACACTGATGATAACATAGGACCACTGCATAGTTTCAAATATGTGTTTGAGGATCACAATGAGTTAAACTCTCTATTTAATGGCTTTGATAAGTCTCGACGCAATGAGATCACAGGCAATATCGTATAGGGTACGCTTTTAATTGGTTCTGAAATATTCGGAGAGATCGTGGCGAATGATGCTGATTTTAATTTTGGTGCTGGATTTATTATTGGTTCG
>CAZAXY010000229.1:0-3738 GCA_964489125.1 uncultured Saprospiraceae bacterium | reverse complement strand
TCTAATCTCAATGCCATATAATGCTTTACTAATTCATCTACATCTGAGATCGGACGATCTGGCCGAGTGATGTATTGATACATGAAGAATTCATCCATTCCTAGAAGTATGGAGAGCGGATAATTCTTGAAGATGCCTTCTTTCATACCTTTGAGATAGAGCATCTCCAAAAAGGACAACACCTGACTCATAAAGTCCTCAACCTTGACCCAGACTGCTGGAAACACAGTTTTCATCTGATCTATAAATTGTATAGTTATGCCATCCAATCCCTTACAGATGCTTATAACGAAGTGTTCATATAGCTCCAAAATGCTTTTATTATCGTGATTGCCACTGATGGAATCCTGCATTTGTTGGAGCTTGATATCAACTAGGCGATCGAAGATTTCATCTTTGGTGCTGAAGTATTGATAGATCGTTGATTTACTTTTACCTATAAGCTTAGCGATTTGGTCCATGTTCAATTTCGCCAAGTTTCTATCCTGTAATAGTGGAAGTAGATTTTCAAGCCATAAGTCTGTTTTCGCATCGTTCTCTATGCGTTGCTTGTCCAATGATTTCCTCCCCATAATTGCAAAGTACAGGAATTCGAACTATATTTAAAAAAATAGTTCGATCAAATGAAAGACTTGAAGTATCTACTGGCCTATCTGACCCCTTTTTGTTTTTTCATGGGATTGTATTTCTTGGGCCCATTGAGTTGGTTGACTATCTTTTTTGCCTTTGTCTTGGTTCCGATAATCGATCAGCTGGGGACTATTTCAGAAGACAATCTTACCAACATAGAAGTAAAAGACAAGCTCAAGGATCGGTTCTTTGATTGGCTGTTATATCTTAATCTGCCATTAGTCTATCTGGCAATAGCGGGCACCATTTATGTGCTGTCGACACAGGCCTTGGATACTTATGAGATCGCAGGAATAATAGTTTCACTCGGCTCATTGCTCAGCGCCATGGGCATCAATGTTGGTCATGAACTTGGTCATCGTTCAACTAAGTTTGAACAAGCACTTTCTAAACTGCTCTATCTCCCATCCCACTATATCCACTTTTTCATTGAGCATAATAAGGGACACCATAAGAATGTCGCTACACCTCTTGACCCAGCCACGGCTAGAAAGGGCCAAAGTTTATATGCCTTTTGGATACAATCTGTGACCGGCGCCTATAGAAGTGCCTGGACAATTGAGAATAATCGCCTACGACGATCTAACCTATCAGTGTTCACCTGGAATAATCAGATGATAAGATTTTCCCTCTATCAACTTAGCTATTGGATCGTCATCCTACTCATATCGAGTCCATTGATAACCGCTCTTTTGATGATTGCTGGGGTGTTATCCTTCCTCCAACTGGAGACCATCAATTATGTCGAACATTATGGACTGCAGCGACGTCTACTTCCTTCGGGTCGTTATGAGAGAGTCCAATCTCATCACTCTTGGAATGCTAATTATCCCTTTGGCAGAATATTGCTCTACGAGTTGACCAGACATTCTGATCATCACTTTATTGCAAGTAAAAAGTATCAGATATTAGACCACCACACCAATGCGCCAGAACTCCCTTATGGCTATCCGACGTCTATGATTGCATCCATGATTCCACCGCTGTGGTACGCGATTATGGATGATAAAGTGCCTGTTTATACATAATTGCAATGACGCCCATTTGACACTGAGTGTTCGGCCTCTCTTCCATCTAAAAGCGCTGGCTGAATTGCTGTATAGCATATGTAGACGATCACATATTGGTCTGTGATAATTGATATATCAATTGAATAAATGGAATAACTGAACTATCCTGCTAAGATAGGGGCGGCCAACATAGTTGATTTATCAACTATAGGATTTAAGCGATTTTCCTACATATTTATTCTACCCCAAGAGGAATAGCCAAAATAAAATAATGTTCACATAGATTTGAATAACGTAATAATACGTTATATATTTATGTTATCAGTTTAACAGCTTAATTAGCCATTAATATGAATATGCAGAAGTTAACGAAAGTAGAAGAGGAGGTAATGCAGCTCATCTGGGAGGAGTCAGAGCCGGTCACAGTGAGCCAGTTGATATCAAAAATGTCAGAGCCCCATCCACCCCATAGCACCATAAGTAGCATCGTGCGCATCTTAGAAGGGAAAGGCTTTGTGGATCACAAGACCTATGGGCGTACACATGCCTACTTTTCAATAATAGAGAAGAAGGTGTACACCAAGTTTTCTTTGAAGAAGCTAGTGGGCAACTACTTCCAAGGATCGGCTAATGAGTTGGTGTCTTTTCTAATCAAAGAAAATGACATCAGTCTTAAAGATCTATCGGAGCTCATTAACAAACTCGAAGATGAGTAAGCTCATCTACTTAATTAGCTTAAAGAGAAACAAATGAAAAAGCTCAACACGAACTACCACAATTTAAAGTCTTCCCTACTGATCTCTATGACGTTGATCGTAGCTGCATTAATGATTCAATCTTGTCAATCAGAAACATCTCATCGAGAAAATTTTGACCCTACTTTAGAATTAGGAGTGGGGTCTCAAGTTCCAGCAGAAACATTTGACTGGGGAGGGGAGATCCATAAGGTGGCAGATGAAATGCCTCTTTTTGAGGGATGCAATATTGCTTCAACTGATTATAGCGAAAAGAGAGACTGTTCAGATCATGCATTGCTCAGCTATCTGTATAAGAACCTTAAGTATCCAAATGAAGCATTAGAAGCGGGTGTCGAAGGTCGCGTACATATACAGTTTGTCATAACTGACGAAGGCACTATAGGAAAGAGACGACTACTTAGAGACATCGGTGCTGGATGTGGCGATGCGGCTCTTGCAGTACTGGATAAGATGGTGGCCGATGATATAAGATGGACACCAGGAATAAAGAATGGCAAAGAGGTCAATGTCCTCTACACCTTGCCTGTAACTTATAAACTGGAATCATAACAAACCATAAACTCAACGACCACTAACTCATATATAGATGCTACAATACATCCTCGAAGTCACCTTATGCTGGGCACTATTTTACCTGATCTTCTTCGGTCTGTTGCGGAAGTTGACCTTCTTCTCTGTGAATAGGTATTATCTCCTCGGATCGCTGATCTTGGGGATGTTGATCCCACAGTTGAGACATATAGAGCTCAATATGTATCAGGAGGAGATCTCGGAAACGCTCCCTATCGCTATCATGGTGAAGGAACTACCTGCTCAAGTCGCTGTGACAGTGGAAGAGGTAACCGCTACGATTGAATGGTCCGATATTATTGCCAATGTATTGTGGGGAGTATATATCCTCGGTTTGGTATTTTTTGGATGGCGCTTGTTGAAGTCTCTCTATCGCATCTATAGGCTCTATACTAGCGGTCGGAAAGTAGATCTTGATGGTAGCAAAGTAGTCTATACTCAGTCAGAGCACTTGCCATTCTCCTTTTGGGATCGAGTATATATTAGCGATCTAGTAGAGCTGACAGAGGATTTTCAAGACATATTAGAGCATGAGCGCACACACGTTAAGAGTCACCATTCTATTGATGTGTTGCTCATTGAGTTGATCCAGATCACGTTTTGGTTTAACCCGATGATTTATCTATACAAGACTGCTCTGAGGCAGACACATGAGTACTTGGCCGATGCGGCAGTGCTCCAACATACTTCTCGTAAAACATATGGTACGATGCTACTCAAGCAATCTCTTTCCGGATTGGAGATTGCGCTGACGCATCAGTTCTTTCATT
>CAZAXY010000228.1:1468-3747 GCA_964489125.1 uncultured Saprospiraceae bacterium | reverse complement strand
CACCGCCCTTGACAGGATTCATGTTTTTCAAAGATAGTTGCGCTCAGCACACATCTCGGCCAAATTTTGATCATAATCACATAGCCTGTGGATGACTAAGTAAATATTTTTGATTTGATCATCATTGAGGGTATTCTTCCAAAAGAAATCTAAGATATGGTGACTATCATTGAAGGAGGAGTACTGTTCAGAATGCAACGTGTTGAGCGAGACCATAGACGGGGTGAAAATATGGGATGGATGGATTGGATGATCATATAAATTAAGGGCAGTTAATAACTCTTTAACCTGTTTAAAAGGATCAGCGTATAGATCCTCATAAAAGATAGGTTTGTCATTTAATTGGTTCAGTTGTTTTAGGGCTCGGAGATTGAGGTATCCCCACACAAAAGCTAACTGTTCGATCGTCGTTGTGCAATGAGCTGAGATCTTTTGGAATTCTAAATCCTTAATCTGATTAATTAATAGACTCCAGTGCTCTGGCCATCCCAAATCTTTCCAAAAGTGTGGTCTATTTTGGATCGAAGCGATTACTGCTAGAGGGTGGCGGATAATATAGATAACTTTAGCTGAGTAATGCTTTACTAAGGGGGCGAATGAGGTGTTGAGTCGGATTGATTTAAGACCGATGATCTCAGAGTGTTCCCAAATCGTATCGACATATTTAGGATCCACTAGATCAATAGTCGAGGGAAGATGATTTCTGAGGAGCCATATATCTTTTCGTTGCTTGCTAAGCACAGTATCTATGTGCTCAATAAGAGCAGCAGACAACACTGATTCGCGATAAATTATACTTCTACTATTGCTATACACGCACGGATGTAAGGGCTCAAATAGAACTATTCCACCACTATATTTGGAGACAATATCTGACACCCATGTAGTGCCAGACCTGCCAAGGCCAAAAATGAAAATAGGCTCATTCATCTCTGGCAAAATAGGATATTAAATAATCATACCAGCAGCAACCGTATTGTTAGACGCTTCATCTACAAGTATCACACTACCGGTATTGCGATTCTTTCGGTACGAATCAACAAACAAAGGCTTAGTAGTGCGCAAGACTACTCGAGCAATGTCATTCATGTTGATGTCATTATCATCCATATCTCGGTGCAGCGTATTGATATCAAGCTTATATCTAATCTCCTTGACAACACAGCGGGCATCTTGAGAAGTGTGTCTTAAACTATACTTTCCTTTAGATCGGAGTGGCTTACTGCTATCAAACCAACATAGCATAACCTCTATATCTTGAGTTATTTCAGGCTGGTTATTCTCCCTAACGATCATATCTCCTCTACTCAAGTCTAGGTCATCTTCTAATAGAACCGTCACAGATTGGGGAGGAAAAGCTTCGTTTTGCTCACCGTCTGGTCCCATGATCTTCTTGATTTTTGTCGAGAATCCAGTAGGCAACAGAGTGACGTTATCACCTTTTTTCATTATGCCACCAGCTACTCTACCAGCATATCCTCGGTAGTCATGAAACTCGTCAGTGTTAGGCCTAATCACAAACTGAACGGGGAATCTTGCATCGATAAAGTTATGGTCACTAGCTATATGTACATTTTCTAGGTAGTACATTAATGTAGGACCATCATACCATGGTGTCTTTTCAGAACGTGTCACCACATTATCTCCTAATAATGCAGAGATTGGAATGAAGTGGACATCTACAACATCGAGTTTGGCAGCGAATGCTTCAAAAGATTCTTGTATTTTGGCATACTCTTCTTGACTGAAATCAACTAAGTCCATTTTGTTTACACATACCACTATGTGAGGTATCTGTAGGAGGGATGCAATAATCGCATGTCTCCTTGTTTGCTCAACAACACCGTGACGGGCATCAATCAAGATCAATGCAACATTGGCTGTAGAGGCGCCAGTTACCATGTTGCGGGTATACTGAATATGACCAGGAGTATCTGCAATAATGAACTTTCGCTTCGGAGTGCTAAAGTATCTATAAGCCACATCAATTGTGATTCCCTGCTCTCTTTCCGATTTTAGACCATCTGTCAACAATGCTAGGTTAACACCTTCTTCTCCACGTCGCTCTGTGGCATCCTTAATCTGATCATACTGATCTTGAAATATGCTCTTACTATCGTATAGTAGTCGACCGATCAGAGTTGATTTACCGTCATCTACACTACCTGCTGTAGTGAATCGTAATAATTCTGTGTTATTCTTATTGTCACTCATTGTTTTTTCTTTTTGGGCCTAGAAATAACCTTCTTTTTTGCGATCCTCCATAGCGGTTTCGCTTC
>CAZAXY010000228.1:0-1368 GCA_964489125.1 uncultured Saprospiraceae bacterium | reverse complement strand
GGGAATATTCTGAAGTGTTCGCCCATGCTCTTACGACCATTGAACAGATTCCATAATTCTGGTCTCTGGTTCTTCGGGTCCCACTGACCAAACTCATCACGATGGGAGAAAAACCGTTCCTTGGCTCTGGCTTTTTCTTCGTCTCTACGTGCACCACCCATGGCGGCATCAAATTTTCCTTTTTCCAAGGCATTGAGAAGAACACCGATCTGGAGCATATTCCTGCTCGCATTGACTCCTTTCTCTTCAACTGCTTCACCTGATTGAATAGCCTCTTCGACTGAACCTACTATAAGCTTGGCCCCTAATTTCTTTACAAGATTATCCCTGTATTGGATGGTCTCAGGAAAGTTATGCCCTGTATCCACATGTAATAAAGGGAAGGGGATCTTGGCCGGATAAAAGGCCTTATAGGCTAGATGTACAATTAAGATAGAGTCTTTTCCACCCGAGAACATGATGACAGGACGCTCAAACTGAGCTGCTACTTCTCGCAGAATGAAAATTGATTCTGCCTCTAATTCTTTTAGATGACTGATATTATAATCCATGTATTATACCAATTTCGATTTTTCAATAATGTAGTGGCACAAGGTATCAACGCTCTCTTCAATACTCTGAGAAGCTGTTGGTATGACCATATCGGCATCTACAGGAGGCTCATACGGCGAGTCAATTCCTGTAAAGCCCTTAATTAATCCTTTTCGCGCTTTTTTGTACAGGCCTTTTACATCTCGTTCTTCGCACAATTCAAGAGATGTCTCAACATAGATTTCATTATAATCTTGAGCTCCAATAATCTTTTTTGCCAGAGTTCGGATCTCGATTGTCGGACTTATAAATGAGCACAGTGTAATAATTCCACTTTGAACATAAAGTTTAGCCACTTCAGCTATACGTCTGATATTCTCTTGTCTATCTTCTACACTAAATGTGAGATTATTGGATATGCCAGTTCTAATATTGTCACCATCTAATACTTGTACAAAGTAGCCTGCATCAAAGAGCTTACGCTCGACCCCTTTGGCTATAGTGCTTTTGCCAGAACCGGACAACCCAGTTAGCCAATAAACGCCTGAGTTCTGACTTAGGAAGCGTTCACGCTCGTTCCGTTGAACCAGCTGATCAAATATGGAATGAATATTTTCCATTCAACTATTTCTTAAAAGGGTTCAATTTTCTGATACTCCCTCTTGGTACCGATTGCCAGGCTCTCTCATGTAGGTAGTAAATGATCAACTTTATAAAGAATTCTATTGAAGCAACCTTAACCGCTGTTTCCATTTGACCAGTGGTAAAATAGGTAATCCCAAAGATGGTACTTGTGGCAATAATCCTCCAAGTTAGCCCTTTGAGTATACTTCTTAA
>CAZAXY010000227.1:0-3809 GCA_964489125.1 uncultured Saprospiraceae bacterium | reverse complement strand
TAGCGACTATAGAGATTGATCATAAAGAAGGTGGCTAAGCAGGAGGCAACAATAGTCCATAATAAGGACATGCCATAGGTAGCTCCAGCTTTTGCCATGGCTGTCACGCTCCCCGTACCAATATTAAATCCTAATAGAAATATCCCTGGCAGGAAGAGCGCAATACCTTTGGCAAGTTTATCTTTCATCAGACGGCCTTTCTAAGTTGGTTTATTTCCCTGGCGCCACACCTGGCCCAACAGTAGCATCCTTAAACCATACTTCAGCGTAGCTTCCATGAACGTATTGTTCGGCTATGACACCTCCAAAAACATCCGCTCCAGTGGACCATACCATATTGGTCTCAGGTTCTTTGCCATTAGTTTGATTATATACGCCTTGTTTAAAGTACATGTGTGATCCTGTATAGGCCTTGGGCTTTTCGATACCGTCTTGACCCAATGGACCAAAGAGACGATCCACTTGTTCTGGGATATCTGCCTTGGTAGCATACTCGGTTTCTATTAGACTCTTTGTGAACGTCTTAGTCTCATGTCCTGGGCTTGTGAAGGTAACATACATAATGCCTTTATACACGTTGATCTCATAGCTGAACTCCTCCCCTAACTTGATACCATCAGCTGGTTCAGTAGGATAGCTATCTGGCGCATCCCCTACGACGGAGAAATCATAGCCCCATACAGGGTACGAAAAGTCCCAGCGACCCTTATTATCCTCTTTTGTGGTGCCTGTTGTATTAATCTCATAGTTCCAAAATACCGACCCTTTGTCTTGTCCTGGAAACTTCTTATAGTAGATCTTGATAGGCTCATTCTCATGACCATCGCCACCATGAATCTGACCAACAACGGTAGAGTATGATGCTGCAACACGCGCATCTCCGGTAGTAGACACGTGCATAACCTTCAAGGTCCCAGTAAGTCTGCCTCCTGTCATCGGAACCCACTCAGCTGTCTGGTGCAATTCTGTTCTGGTATTGCTGGAGTTAGGTGAAGTAGTCCCCTTGTTCGGCGTTTTATAGACCACCCAATCAGTACCACCTTCACTAGCGGTGTAAAAGAAATCATCATACTTATAGTCGACAAGGTTCTTCTCTCGGGTGCCGTCCCCCATCAGTATTTTAAACTGATCCATAAAAGGTATCACATCACTAGGAAATTCTGCTTTCTCTTGAGTCATTGCCTTCTCATCCATATAAGGCTCTGGCTTAGCGGTTTCTGATTTACATGCTAAGAGTATTGCTATAAATCCAACAATGAGTAGCGATGCAATAATTGAGTTCGTAATCTTTATAGCCATATGTGTTAGTTCATTTTTATGGTAATAGGAATAAGGGTGTAGTTTAAGGCTGATCTATGTTGACTTAGCTGTTTTTATTTATGAGCATAACACCTAATAGAGTAATTCGAGTTTTTGCTGTTGCTCCACCTTAATTTGACCCGAGTTAGAAACTGTGTTTCCTTCTTGGTTGTTATTCTTGGCACCCCACAACACTGCAACATATCTAATCGGATTATTGGTAAATAAATTATCGCGCATATGCACATTGATAATGCCCCGTGTCTTGACAAGTACTCCGCTCTTCTCATTTCTTCCGCATTCAGTGAATGTACTCTTGTTGAGTCGTAAGAATCCGCCAATAGTTGACTCATCATAACCTCCCCTAAAGAAGTGAATGACATTCTGATCGATCCCCTTGAAAGTACAATCATTGATGGTGATCATCTCGGCGTTATAATCTCCTTTTTCCTCGGCAGCAAGGACTATTCCGTTGTCACAATTCTGAAGTAGGGTGTTTGTCATGGTGATCGAATCGGCAAATGACCCCTTGGTAGCATGAAGCACATGGGAGAAGTCTTCCACTACACAGTCTGCCAAGGACAGCTGATAAGTTGTATACATGTTCTCTGCTAATGGTGCGAAAGCAACCTGGCCATTTTTGCTCTTGATAGCTACATTTTGGAGCTTCAAGTTACCCTTGCCATGCATCTGAAATGCAGCTTCGCCCGCTCCACCTGTGAATGAAATTATAGCCTTCTCCGAGGACTTGGATCTGATAGTGATCTCTTTATCTATGGCCAGACTGCCATTGACTGTATAGGCATCACCTGTCAGACCGATGATATCACCTGAGCTGGCTTCAGCCAGTGCTGATGCAAGAGCTCCAGACTCAGCAGCCACACTATGGAGTTTAGGAGCCGATGCTTCTTTCTTAGGATTAAACCACGAAGGCCCATAATCGTCCGTATTGATCTTAAACTTTTCCGCTGCAGAGACAGATACGATTGCGCCAATCTGATTGTTATCAGCCCTTGAAGCTCCAAAGATGTCGGTTTCCACCTTGTCTGATTCAAAGTATTGGGCTACGCTATCCAAAATTCCATCCGTAGAGCCCGAAGGTGCATATAACCATTCATTGACCTTAGTCATGTTTACATCGCCGTTTTGGAGGGCATCATATTGTGTGTATCGAGCGCCTCCATTATCTATGACATTACCGGCGAAGACTATACCGTTCATATCATCATGGTTGACCACGGGAGATCTATCTTCTGCTGTATTATAAATGAGGTTATCGGCAACAATAGTCCGAATCGGTGCCGCAGACCGAATCTCACTTGCAGGCAATACTCCAGCACTGGCTACATTCTGACCTACTCCTATCTGTATAGGCGCTCGGCAATCAACCCATGTATTGAAGGCGATCACGGCATCATGAACCTGCATATATCGGTTAAGAGATGACTTTGGGATTCCATTCATCACTGCCAGTGGGCTCCTGAACTCCTCCCCCCTGATCTTGTAGAGGTAGTTATTAGTAACCGTATGACCACTGTTAACTAATCTGATACCACCATAAAAGTCTGAGTCGTCATCACCAATAAAGATATTACCATCGATGGTCGCATAATCACTATGTCTCATCACCAGCGATCCTTCACATTTGTTGAAGATGTTATTTCTGAATGAATTAAAATTGGTTTTATCCGAGATGACTTCCACCTCACCATTACAGGCCTCAAAGTAGTTATTGGATACTGTGACATAACCGGGAGTCATAGACGTCTCACTGCCTCCTATACGCATCGTCTCTCCTCGTGGACCTCCCTTACGTGGACGTGGACCAAAATAATTGTGCGATATCTCATGGTAGTTCCGAGTATGCTTATTACCACTATGATAGACCATTACCGTGGCTCCGTCATTACCCTTGCCTGCGATATAGCAATGATCCATCTTATTATGCTTACCATAGAATTCAACCCAACGGTTATTTTGCCAGCGATTTGGCATGGTGAAATCCTCAATAACACAGTTGGTGACTTGCGAATGAAACGCAGTCTTGTCTTCACCGATTTGATAGCGTATAACGCCTCCACTTGGCGAATATCCATTCCTAAAATATAAGCCATCAACTATCAGGTGCTCGCCACCCAGATGAAGCGATGATTGTCCTTCGATAAAAACTTCTCCTGCAGTTTCAGCCCGAAGTGTAATAGGCTCATCTTCAGTGCCCTCTCCATAGAACTCGATCTGTACATCCTTGTAAGTGCCATTGGCCATTGTAATTACAGAACCGGGTTCAGCCTCGCCTATGGCAGTCATTAGCCCTTCCATATCACTGACTGAAGTGCCAGAAATTGAAACTTGCTGCTCACATGATGTTAGCACCAGTGAGGCAACAATAAGATAGTAGTAGATATTCATAGTTATAGATGTTATCATTGATATCGATGTCTCAAGACATCTACTCAGTTGTTTAATTTTCATACAATTTTATCGTCCCATCCAGCCGCCATCCACAAGCA
>CAZAXY010000226.1:2514-3844 GCA_964489125.1 uncultured Saprospiraceae bacterium | reverse complement strand
GGATAGTAGAATGGTGAGTGAAGACCTGGGAGATTCTCCATGTTTAGTCGCTCATCAGGTACAGTTCCAAGCCAATATAGTACTGTAGGCACCTGGTGTTCTGTTGAGCCATAACGTGCGAAGTCTTCGCCCAACATTTCAGGCTCGGCATAGACGACATTCTCATCTCCGAGTGCTGCTTTTCCGACAGCGATTATGTGATTCGTCAGATCGGTATTATTAAAGTTGGCAGGGGTGTAATCACTAGGGATGATGACTTCGGGCATGAGTTCCTCAGGAAGTCCTGCGGCTATGGCAACACCACGACTGATTTCTTTAATTCGCCTATGTACCATCTTACGCACCTCTGGTTTATAGGATCTAACAGTGAGTTGCAAGTTGACTTCATCTGATATGATGTTGCCCTTGGTCCCACCATTTATGGCTCCGACAGTCACTACAGCAGACTCTGTAGGCTTTAGATTACGGCTTACAATTGTCTGTAGATCCATGACAATCATGCTAGCTACTACTATAGGATCAATCGACATATGGGGAGATGCTCCATGTGCTCCTATACCTTTCACTTTAATCTCCATGATTTCGGCATTGGCCATCGTATATCCATCACTGATCCCAATCTGTCCAGCTGGGATAGTGGGATGACAATGCATACCTATGCCATAATCGGGTACTCCAAAGTCTTCATATAGGCCATTATCTAACATCATCTTAGCTCCCTGTCCGATCTCTTCAGCAGGTTGTCCTATGAACATCAACGTACCCGACCACATCCGCCGATTGGCAACCATGTATCGAGCAGTGCCGATCCATGATGTCATATGCATGTCATGACCACAAGAGTGCATGACTCCAGTAGTGCCATTTTCATTTTCAATAGTCTTAGTGCTGGCATATGTTAGCTCGGTTTTTTCATGCATCGGTAGCGCATCCATATCGGTCCGGTACAGTACGAGCGGGCCATCACCATTTTTTAATATGCCTACTATGCCATGTCCTCCATAGTTGCGAGTCACTTCAATACCAATTTTCTCAAGCTCTATAGCAAGACGCTGTGCCGTGCGCTCCTCGTGTAAGGATACTTCTGGATTTTGATGTAAATCTTTGTATAGATCAGTGAGATATGCAGACTCGTCTTCACTTATGATAGGGATAGGTTGGTTATCAATCGAGTGAAGTGTTAACCAAAGAAGGAAGGGCAAGATAGTATGCATATGATATATTTTAATCCTCTAAATGTATAAAATGATCTGAATTCGGATTGAATATGGTCTTCCTATCTAGTGCAAAGTGAAAATAATATCGGTGCAAAGTGAAAATAATATCGGTG
>CAZAXY010000226.1:0-2414 GCA_964489125.1 uncultured Saprospiraceae bacterium | reverse complement strand
GTGCAAAGTGAAAATAATATCGGTGCAAAGTGAAAATAATATCGGTGTAAAATGAAAATAATATTGGTGTAAAATGAAAATATTGTATAACTTGTAGCATCAATGATTAAGCGGAGTATAAGGTCGGCTCTGGATGTCAGTTTAAAGGAATATCCGATTAGTATTGTGACAGGCCCGAGGCAGTCTGGTAAGACAACTCTTCTTAAGAGCTTATCAGGATATAGGTATATAAGTTTGGAAGACCCAGATATTAGAGCCTTTGCTATGGAAGATGCCAGAGGGTTCTTGCAAGAGTATGATGATCAAGTGATTATGGATGAAATTCAAAATGTCCCATCACTGTTTTCGTATCTCCAAGGCCTAGTTGATAGCAGCGATCAGATGGGCCAGTATATATTATCTGGATCTCAAAATTTCAACCTCATGGAGCATGTCACTCAGAGTTTGGCAGGTCGAGCAGACGTATTGAGATTGCTGCCATTGGATGTCCATGAGCTTGGGCAAGCAGAGCTATTACCTACTACAGCCGAGCAGTTCTGTACTTTAGGTGCATATCCTGCTATATATGATCGGCAGTTGGATGCCGATCGTTATTACGCCAACTATATTAGGACCTATGTCAATCGTGATGTTACTCAATTGATCAATATTCAAGATCAGTCGGCTTTTAAAAGATGTCTGAGGATATGTGCTAGCCGGGCAGGACAATTAGTCAATTATAATGATATGGCTCGGGATGTTGGGGTTAGCCATACTACGATACGCAATTGGTTGTCTATTCTTGAGACTAGCTATATTCTGTATTTTTTACCTCCATATTTCAACAATTTTGGCAAGCGGATGATCAAGAGCCCGAAACTCTATTTCTATGATACTGGACTGCTATGTCACTTGTTGGGTATTCGTAGATTTAATTTGGATCCACATCACCCTAATTGGGGACATATATTTGAGAATATGGTCGTAACGGAGTATCACAAAATTGCCGCTCATCGACACGAAGATCGAGACTATTGGTTTTGGAGAAACTCTAAGGGACATGAAGTAGATCTATGCTACCAGAATGATCATAGTGAATTACACGCCGTAGAAATCAAGGCCTCTTCAACTATTAAAACCGAATTTTTTAAAGGCCTAAATTATTTTCAAAATATCAGCGGTTTAGACATTCTCGGTCGCACGCTCGTGTACAATGGATTGCAAGATCAGAAGCGGACAGATACAAGAGTAAGATCATGGCGAAATATTCGCAGTATTGACTAAGATGGTTAACTATGATAAACACTCTGTTTACTTGAAATCATATATGCAATCTCCTTACTGACATTTTGTCACATCTAACAAGTGTTTTGTTTATTTTTGCGACTTCAAGAGTAAGAGGCTATGTACAACGATAACCCTACAATAGAAGGTGTCAAGAACAAGATATCATCAGGGCAGAATACTCCACTCGGCGAGGAGAGACAAGGAGAAGTCTTGGAGTTGGCGACTAATGATATAGGCAAGAAAAAATTCTATATCGAGAGCTATGGATGTCAGATGAACTTCAGTGATTCGGAGATTGTAGCATCGGTACTTGCCGACAATGGATTTAGCAGCACTCGCAATATGGAAGAGTCTGATCTTATCCTAATCAATACGTGCTCGATTCGTGAGAAGGCCGAGGATACAGTAAGAAAGCGACTGCGCATTTTCAACAAAGTCAAAGATCAAAAGCCAGCACTCGTCGTAGGAGTTTTAGGATGCATGGCAGAGCGATTAAAAAAGAAATTTCTTGAAGAAGAGCAGCTTGTTGATATTGTTGTTGGCCCAGACGCATATAGAGATTTACCTGGGCTTGTGGCAGGGGCAGAAGAAGGCAATAGAGGAGTCAACGTCTTCTTATCAAGAGAAGAAACCTATGCCGATATCGCACCGCTCAGATTAGGAAGTAATGGAGTGAGTGCATTTATCTCAATTATGCGAGGATGTGATAACATGTGCTCGTTTTGTGTCGTGCCATTTACCCGGGGTAGGGAGCGAAGCCGAGATGCCTTTAGTATAGTCTCGGAGGCTCAAGATCTATTTGATCGGGGATATCGAGAGGTTACACTGCTCGGTCAAAATGTTGATTCCTATAAATGGCAGAACCCTGAGACACAAGCTGTAGTCAGCTTTGCAGAGCTCATGGAGATGGTGGCGCTGGTTAGTCCAGAACTCAGAGTTAGATTTAGCACCTCGCATCCTAAGGATATGACAGATGATGTCCTGCATACAATGGCCAAATATGAGAACATCTGTAATTATATACACCTACCTGTACAGTCAGGTAGTAGCAGGATTCTCAAAATGATGAATCGCACCTATGATAGAGCATGGTACAAGGAACGAGTCGAAAGCATCTATCGTATCATTCCTGATTGTGCAATTTCTTC
>CAZAXY010000225.1:0-3850 GCA_964489125.1 uncultured Saprospiraceae bacterium | reverse complement strand
ATTCTCCAGTTTGATTATCAACTATTTCATCTGATCAATGCAGAATGGAGAAATGCCTTGTTCGATTCCATCTTGCCGATAATCAGAAGTAAGTATGTATGGTATCCAGTCTATGTCGGCATCATCGCTTGGGTACTCACACAGTATAGAAGTAGAGTAGGGTATCTATACGTCCTTATTCTCCTATCGTGTGTAGCAGTTACAGACTTATTGAGCAGTAGTGTCCTGAAGCCTATGGTTCAACGACTACGACCCTGTAATGAGCTCTTTACTGGTCAGGAAGTAGTGTTGCATGTTTCGTGTGGATATGGATACAGCTTTCCCTCGAGCCATGCTGCCAATCATTTTGCCCTTTCTATCCTGTGTATACTCTTGTTTAAGGCCAATAAATCTGTAAGCATTGTGCTGATCTTATGGGCGGGGCTCATCTGCTATGCACAGATTTATGTTGGCGTGCATTATCCTTTGGATATCCTAGGGGGAGCCATACTGGGACTATTGATGGCTCGCTTGTGGTTTACTATGAGCAAGCGCCGCCCGATAGGAGGTATTCTATGATGATAGATTACGTCTTGACTTAATACTTCGGCTATTATTCAGCAAGCACCAACAGTGAGTATCCGCCCATTAGCGTAACAGTTAGATTCGGGGCTATCGGGAACAATATTTTTCGAGGTACGTTGGCAATTTTTGTTCTGAATTTTTTTGAGACCTCCGAACCATCCGTGTAGAAGTAATCGATAATATTCAAGCCACAATCCTTAAGTGTCGCTAGAGCAGTGTCTTTGGTAAAGTAATGTAGGTGTCCTACTCTATTACGTACATCGATTAGTTTATTTCTAATTATTCCACTAAAATGAATGTCGAGCGGTATGTGGAATATTTTGTACTTGGACTTGCTGCTACATTTTTCAATGAAATTCAAGTAATCGGGAACATGTTCAAAAACATCTATCATTAAGAGTAAATCAAAGTGTTCATTTTTCAACTTGATGAAGTCTTCACAATAGAACTCTACATTTGACACCTTTTTTGAATTGGCTATTTCTATTGCATCTGAAGCAATATCATAACCTTTAAACATGATTTTATCATTATTCATTTTGCTGTTTAAAGAATACAATATTTCTCCTACGCCACAGCCTACCTCAGCAATACTATGAGGAAACAATTTATTCCTATTCATGATTTCTAAAATCTGTTGTGATTTCCACGGAGAATCTTGGGCATGCCAGTTTTTAGTCAATTCTAAGTATTCTGAATTCGAACCTGTATATATGTTTTTCATTCTTCTTAGCTTATTATCTCTGTATTTACTGCTCTGGTAGTGTGACCAGTTCAGTTCTGCCTTAAGGGCTCTATCAACTCGCAAGGGTTAGTGACAATCTACTTATTTTCTTGCTTAGCTGTACTATCCCTCTTTTCCGCATATCTATGGGAGTAAAATCTCTGAACTTTTGAGGAATAACTATTTGTGCTTGTTCTAATGACCTTCGAGTTTTGATGATCTTTGCGTTGTACACAAAGGTCTCATTGCTGAGAGAGTCTTATAACTTATTTCAAATCTTGTTTGTGAGCTTTACTAGCTGATTTTCACCGTGTTTTGATTAAGCAAGTTGGTCTACCAATTGGTCTTCAACTGGCTTATTCACTTATAACTATATTGATTTCCGATGGCATAGATTTTATCTGACTGCAAGAAGTTTTGTGATAAAGCCTCAAGATCTTTTGCAGTCACAGATTATAATGTCGGATCATTCTGCCAATGAGCTACACTTCACTTAAAACCTACGCCCTTCTAATCCATCAATTAACATTGTATCCTAACAATTCCTATCGATCACAGCGATAATCACCAAGTTTTATGGCCTGTACCTCTATTACTCGATCTTCAAAGAAGTCCTCTTCAATCTCTATGCAGCCCTCTCGTCGTACAGATACTGGCGTAAACCCTTCTGTCACAAAGGTCCAGCTCAGGCTATCGGGATACTCATCACTTAAACCAAGTATGATGCGCTGCATTGAGGCGAGATCCGAACCACTTACTCCTCCAGAAAAGTTTACGTCA
This sequence comes from uncultured Saprospiraceae bacterium, assembly GCA_964489125.1. Classification (GTDB taxonomy): domain Bacteria; phylum Bacteroidota; class Bacteroidia; order Chitinophagales; family Saprospiraceae; genus GYS-P2D. The sequence continues at coordinate 1,782 of CAZAXY010000225.1, read as the reverse complement.
CCCGCTATTTGATCTTCCGGGCAGGCAGTTTCAAGACCTAATACATGTCGCTGTCCACGGATGACATCTAATACACTTAAATCGTTGGCGGCTGGCTCATTGATTTCCATACAGATCAGATCGCCTCTGATGACAGTCTGGCTTGTTGCGGCCATCTGATATTGTCCTACGTCGAGTCTGATAATATTTGTAGTGACATCACCGCCAGAAGATCGGCGTACAGAGATCCTATTAACATCGATAAATTCATTATCCCGTTCACGAACTTGTAGTAAGAATGCTTCTGGATTTTGAGAAGGAACTAAGAACTCGAGCGTGTCTGTACAGCCCAGTTCATTCGAGATTACTAATGTATACGAACCCTGAATCACTCTTTGCAAATCCTCTGTAGTTGCACCATTGGACCACAGGAAGCTAATGCTATCACTGCAACTGGCAAAAGTTAGGTCAATCATACCATTGCCTTCGCCATTGTCTCCAGTTATATCTTGACTTAGGAGTCTTGCAACCGCTAGGTCAGTGATTGTCACACGTTGAGTTACTACCAGGGTGCTGTCGAGGCAGCTATCAGTAAATGCTATTGTTCGATTGACATTGGCAAAACCACATGTCACAGAATCAACTTCGAGCATGATCGTGTCTATCACAATCCCACATGCCAGATCAAATGATGACAGGTCCATTAGATCATCAATACATATCCCATTAATGGTCGTGGTGTCGCTGATACTTACAAGACTGAGGCCATTGCGTAGAATCGAGATCTGCTGAACACAGGTATCCATCATGTCAGAGCCCATGGCTATCCATTGACGATCTATGATGATATCGCTCGGACAAGAGTCTATCATTATATCCACAAATCTGACACTGTCAAAACCTATAAATGATGGCGTACCCAGTAACGATGGATCGAGAGTGCTATTGCAAGATACAATAGTATCTGGAGGGCAATTGAGAGAAAAGCGATTTGGTGAGTCGACAGTGAATCTAAAGGTGTCCATGCCGCCAGTTACATCAGTAATTATCAGCTCATAGTCGCCACCAGCAATATTCGTACGGGTTGTATCCATAGAACCATCAGACCATAAAAACATCAAAGAATCTTGAGCGCATAATAAATCAAAATCGATCATACCTGTTATTCCACCCGTATCTGGCGTCACCACGATATTGATCAGACTAAGTTCCAATGGATCAATTACCCGGATGGTCTGTGTGACAATCAAGCTTGTATCTCTGCACGTATCTTGCAATGTCCATGCTCGTGATAATAGCTGTATATCATTTATCAGAGTATCATTGGACACTTGAATGTCGCTGACCACTATACCACATGGCAAGTCGAATCCTCGATTTGGTAAGACGAGGTCAAGCTCATCTGGACAGAGCCCAGAGAAACTCACGGTATCTGCAATAATTAAATCACTAAATCCAGGATTGACAAGCACGATTATCTGTTGACAAGTATCTGCTGATATATCATTTTGTGCGATCCATGTACGGATTATAGTGTCAGTGGGACAAGTGTTGCTGCGCTCATCAAAATGATAAATAGTATCTGCTGCTATCGCTGTAGCTATGCCTGTGAGTAATGGACTTTCTGCGATTAACGAGCCCTCACTCTCACCTTCTTGGAATGTTGATGTACTGGTCAAGTTAGGGCTGGCTGCTATGCAAGAGACGGTTGTATCTGATGGGCAGCTAATTATAACAAGACTGCTGGTATCCATCATCATGGTGTCCATCATCATAGTATCCATCATCATGGTATCCATCATC
>CAZAXY010000224.1:0-3853 GCA_964489125.1 uncultured Saprospiraceae bacterium | reverse complement strand
ATAAAATTTTGTGTGTAAATTTCTCGTATTCTGTATGCTATTATAGATGCTCCTTAAGTAGATTCAAATCATCATAGTACTCAGCTAACTATTGAAATCGCACCAGATCTATTTACTATAATCTTGACATAATTTTCGCGCCAATCAGAGCAACCGAATTTTGCATTAAAATAGATTGAAATTCACATCGCCGTAAAAGTAATTATTGGGTTTTTTCTATAAAATACCCAAATTTTCTCACTGCTTTTTCTTTGGCTTGGTTGATTTTGACGGTTTTAGAGATGGTGTATTCCCTGGAGTATTCTTATTATCTCGTTGATGCCTAATCTGGTTTTCCAGTTGATTTAGCTTTTTTTTAGGCCCTGGCTTTAGGCCAGTTTTGTATTTAACTTGATCAGTATTAAATTGTTTATACGCTGGAGGTGAATAAAACAGTTCCATGAGATAACGACGTTTTCAAACTAATAATAAATAAGTCTAACCTATTAAGAATGGGCCCAAAAATTCTATTCTCTCCTCAATTGATTAAGTATCACGTATGACCCGATTAGAGCAGGTATGAAAATCAAAAAACTACGATAAAGCAGGGTGAAAGGTGCTATATACTCCGTGGCTACAACTGTGGCCATAAGAGCACTTATACTTAATTCAGCTATACCACTACCACCTGGACTAGGAGAGAAGTATAGTAATAAATATAATACAGCCTGAATGGCTATAACTGTCCAAAAATCAGCCGATAATCCAAATGCTAACAGTAATATATATGCGAGTAAATACTTATTAAAGTAAAGTGTGATCGTAAGTAAGAAGCTGTATAGCATCAATTGAGGCTTCTGCTGAATGAGCCCAATATATTTGCCTTTGTATTCTTTAATTTTCTCAATTCCCTTTTCTCCCAATTGACTAAGTTTGAGTCCCCAACTACTACTAATTTTCTTGACTCCACTGGCTAAAGAGGAAATTATTAATCCCATTACTGATGGCGCAAAAAGTGTTACGCCGATTACTACCAACAGTGTTGTGAATACACTGAATCCGAATTTGGTTAAATGGAGTATAAAGCCCTCAGGCATTTTGTCACTCAATACTTGTAAAGCGATGTATCCAGATATAGGGAAGAATATAATTGTTGAGATCCAGTTGTAGAAGCTAGTCCCTATGATATCGGACAGGCCAACCCCGTTTCTGTAGAATATATACCATTGAGCAGGTCCGCCACCACTTTGTGATGGGGTTACGGCTCCCATAAAAATATTGGCAAGATTAGCCTTGATACTCACGAGCTGAGAAATGCCTGGGACAAACTCGCGAATGAAAATATGATTACGAAGACCTCCTAAAAAAAGATCATTGAATATGAATACAAGGCCTAACAACAAATACCTCCAATCTGCTTTCTGCCAGACTTCAATAGTTTTTCCAGTATTCGTGTAGAGAAAAATCGCCATGAATGTGACAATCGTAATCACCACAAATATCACAACGCCTCTTTTTATAAGCTTCAGGTTAAGTACCTTTGGCTTTTCAAATATTTCACTATCCTCTTGGTTCATATATTATAACGCTTGTAACGGGGGGCAAATCTACAATAAGAACATATTCGGTTTAGAATATCCCAAATAGAATTATCCATGATAAATAAGTCTGTTATCTACTATTTGATAGATGGCGCTCGTCCAGATATAATTGCCAAGTTGAGCGCTGAAGGTAAAATCCCTAACATTACTAAATACCTGATTAAGGAAGGATCATTCGTCAAAGGAACTACCTGTCTTCCATCTACTACGGGGCCTGCTTACCTACCGATGCTAACGGGCCATTATCCAGGAGAACACGATATTACGGGCATCAGATGGTTTGACAAATCGCAGTACTTTAAGACAACTCGATGGAATAGAGATGCCATGCGCTCATACTGCGGATATGAGGCGAAATATTTTAATAATGATATGAACACAGCCTATCCTACAATCTTCGAAGAGGTGGAGAGTAGTGTGAACATATACAACATGATTACTAAAGGGGTAAAAGAAGAAGAGGATGTGACCAAGTCAATTAAGACAAAACTCTATTTCAATGCACACTTCAAGCATGAACATCATCCTGTGGATGAGGCAGGACATGCCAAACTTATGGAATCATTAGATTCTCCATGTCAGTTTACATTTGCTGTATTTCCGAGTATAGACTGGGATTCGCATACCTATCATTATGATGATGAACGGACCCACAAATCATATCAGATCGTAGACAAAAGTCTCGGAGAAGTCGTGGCAAAGCTTAAGAGCCAAGGAAGGTATGAGGACACGCTGATCATGATGTCATCAGATCATGGACTGAGCTCTACGCACTCACATTTTGACTTAGGGAAATATTTTAAAAGTCAGGGCTATCGGGTATTGGAGTATCCCAATATCATCTCTGTCAATCCTAAGATTGCCATATTCATCTCAGGTAATTCATTTGCGAGTTTATCCTTTTTAGATATCAAAGAAACCTACTACGAAGAAGAGCTGCTTTCAAAACACGGCGAGACGATTAATGACTTTATAGGTCAACCTGCGATAGACTTTATCATATACCGTCGTGACGATGATCAATACATTGTACATGGTCATAAGGGTAAGGCGGTCATACACGACCTCAATGGTTATAATTACGAGATCATTTCAGGGGACCCACTGGACCTAAAGTCATCTCAAAATAATCTCACATCTAAGGAGTCATTTAATATTAGCTTAGAAAGTGAGTATCCAGACAGCCTATTCCAGATCTGTCAGTTGATGAAGAGTAAACGAGCAGGAGATGTTTTGGTATGTGCTGCAGATGGTCATGACCTAAGGGACTTTTGGGAATATCCAGAACACAAGGGTTCTCATGGCTCATTACATAAAGACCACATGCTGATGCCCATATTGACTAATCAAAAGGATTTGATTTCTCAATCCGTTAGGTCGAGCAAAATACATAGTGTTGTCAAGGAGTGGCTCAGCTAATAATCCTAACTAAGGAGCATAACCCTTCAGTCCTTCAGTAATTGGCCAGTCCTTATTGAGCGATATAAATTTGTAGATCTGAAAATTGAACTTCGCTGAGAAATTAAGTAGGGAATCAAACAACTCTAAGGTTAAGATTAACTCCTGTTGATCATTGTATTCTATTGTTTTATATAGACCGTTGAATATGCGTTTATGGATGTCTGATTTAAAGGATTTACTGTGATTAATCAATGATGGAGCATGTATGATGGAGTGTCTACATTCCCCTAAAACAGTATCTATCTCTTGAAATAGTATAGTATTGCTCTCATGATGAGAAAGTTTCTTGATGTCCTCGAGAAGATCATTAGGTTTTATAGGCTCTACATCTTCATAAAGCTGAAATTCGTCGTGTCTCACGATTGCTCTCCAGGAACGATACAAGCCTTCAAACCCTTGTACAAATAGATGCTGATAATATTCTGATAGCATCTTCTGGATGAACTCCTGTTTATTGTCGAGATCAACAACATGAGAAGAACCAGAACTGAAGGCTTTTGTCCATAACGTTCCTTTGGGAATTGGTATGTTGCCTAATATTGTGCGACGATCTCTATCCGAGACAGTTCCAGTCCAGTCATCAAGGACTAAACCCATCACACTTCTGGTAGAAAGCCATGAATCCCTATATGTCAGTACATTTTGTACAATTTTACCACAATGCTTTAAGTACACTATGTGATCAAAGAATGTACGTATCGTAGGATAAAGAGGATTGGCGAGTTTTGTCATAAAACCCATAAAATACCTAATTAAGAAAAAGGATCAAAATTTGCTTTAGGAATGAAATGTGTATCGGGGTTAGAGTTTAG
>CAZAXY010000223.1:0-3855 GCA_964489125.1 uncultured Saprospiraceae bacterium | reverse complement strand
AGTATTGCTCCTCAATGACATGATTGAGGTGATTAAGTTTGGGCCGTTCTTCTTTTTGGGATTGTGGGTGGTATCGAGTAAGATTCCTTTTAAAAGGGATCAAGTGACTTAATTACCACATATAAGAACATTTGTACTTCCAGTAAATAAATTTGAGTAGTTGTTTAATTTTTGTTTCAGTCTTGACAATTAAGATTGCAACATATTGCTCAATGAAGAGTGGGTATTTTGCTGATCCGGTGGTGTATCAGATTGCGCCTGTAGAAATAATTGGAAATAGACTAGACGCCTTTATCATTGGTAGAAGCGAAAACAACAAAACCACGACGGGCCATACTGGTAAATCGAATTATGGAATGGGCAAAGAATGGGGGTTAAAAATTGAATATCCCGGCAGCCCATATTATATCAAGGAGGTCAATTTTCATACAAGGTATAATACGGTCGATAGTGTTTTGTTTAGGGTGAATGTTTATCAGATAAGTGACTCAGGATTACCAGAGAAATCGCTATTAAAAAAAGAGGCTTTCGCCAAGAGCTGTAGAAAAGACAAGTGGATTTCTACAAACATGATTGATCGAGCATTATTAATTGAAGAAGATATTATTATAACCTTTGAAGCCCTCCGCATATGGTATCGAAATAGAGGGAAAAGCTGTTTGTTCTTTAGCCATGGAGAAGGATATGAAATAGGTACGACCTACTCAAGGGCGTCAAGTCACGACCATTGGCGGATTAACCAGGCTGGTCCGATTGCACTCTATATTAAAGGCATCTATAAAGAGTAAATGATTTCATCTATTCCACCAACCGTGTCTCTGGATACGTATTAAACCAAGCAAACCAAAACATATTATGACTCGGAAGCTGATGTAATATCTTATCCTCAGGTCCTTTGAGATAGGTGTCGTTAACCATCCAAGCATTGCCTTCACTATCAATTAACTGTTGATCATCAAGTGAGACAAACTCTACTCCAGCACTATTATAGGCTCGTGATGCACCAGTATGATCGGCTACAACGACAAAGTCAGTGTCGCCGATCATATCCTTATGAAAACGTTCTTTTTTCATATGCTTAATCGAGATGGCTAGGGGATCCGTAGTAATTTCTGCAGCCCGCACAATCAGGACTTCGTCTTTGTTTTTTAATCTTTTATCCGTTAAGGGTACTGGAAACATCAGCTCATCAGTGTTGAAGTATGATTGGTATGCAATTCCTTCGCCGTAGTCCCTACGGTGACCTGTATTAAGGGATAGCACCTGAGTCTCTGGATGTTGGGCTTTCCATTTACCCCATGTTGTCGTGACTACAGGATATACCTCAAGCTCGATAGGCTCATCAGCCAGGGGGCCTAAGATTGGCTTACCTTCGATGGTGTTCCATAATGTCTGGGTAGCTCTGTCATACATCACCTTATTAGACCGGAAGAGGAATCCGCTGGTCCCAAGCTCATGACGTACGCCTTTATGTTCTGTCTTATATGGGATCACCGTACCGCAAAGAGTACAGTAGACACCTGCTATCTCAAGACCATCAAATTCATCTATGAACATCTCATGCCAGGCCAAGATGCGCTTAGGATATGCCTTAGCAACACCGTTAACATACATACCGAACACAATATTGTCATCATCGAGATACCTCGCCTTATCGGCCGAGATCAGTTCTGGATATCGTAATGGTGGGATACCATCTTGTACCACGCCGCCCCACACGATTTCTTCCAGTTGTACATTAGATTCACCAGATCGCTCTCTGAAGTATCCTGCGAACTTCTCGTCTATGCTCTGATATAAGTCTGCCTTAAATTCGAAATAGTAAGGTTTATTTGGAATCTTAGCCTCCCAGAGCCAGTCCATCCACTCAAAAAACTCATTGTGCCGTTGACCTGTCTTATCTTTTAATAGGGTATTGATCCTTTTGAATAAGACTCTATCTGATATTAGGCGCTGTATTTCTACCATCGGCGCTATCATTCCGTCTTCCCAGTTTCTATCGATTAGTTCGAAGACAGCATCATTATTTTCATCAGAATAGATTAATAGCCTTAATAACATCAATCTGTCTTCATCATTCATTGTCGTGCTCTCTTCTTGAGCGTGTCCGCATGAATAGAAAAACAGTGCTGTAAAGAAAATCAGTAATACTCTCATAATGACAAATCTATATCGCTTAGCACTCTTATGTTATCCGCCAGAAGACAAAGACGGAAGGGCCAATGTCAAAATCTCGTTAAGAAAATAGCGAAAAGTTAATGTGTGCTAAAATGAGAATCAATTGTAAACAAAAGCGGTGTTAAAGAATCAAATAATACGCCTCACCTAAATATGCGGCATAAAACTTGCCGTAGTATGTAGGAGCGTATATATTTGCGCTCCATTTTGGGTGATTAGCTCAGATGGTTCAGAGCATCACGCTACAAGCGTGAGGGTCACTTCCATCAGAATTAAGATCCTAACAAGGGTGATTAGCTCAGTTGGTTCAGAGCACCTGGTTTACACCCAGGGGGTCGGGAGTTCGAGTCTCTCATCGCCCACATCATAGAAGAGGCTGTTTCGAAAGAGGCAGTCTCTTTTCATATTCGGGCTATTTTATAAGCTACGGACTCTACTCTATATTCTCGTTCGGACCTATTCTACTGTATGTGTACCTTATGGTTCATTAAATGATAAACTAATCATTCTTCCTCACTCATAGGGCTAATCTAACCCTCTTTATCTAAGCTTAGTGGAATAATCTAATCTGTGTTATATTTCTGATATAGCAACTTGAAATGTGCCCCCTAACCTATTCTTTTTTCTCAAAGACATTATACTAAGTTCTTCTATAAGATTTCGGATTTCATCAGTTTTGTTTAGATAGTTTTTCCCTAACTCTATCTTACTTATTCTTACCGTGGCAATACTTTTGAGATCATTCAGTTTGAGATTGAGGTATCCACAATTAGTATTGGTAGAAGGATTATAGTCCTTGAAAAAAGGCGTTGCTGGATTAGGGTGATCCTCACGAAATTCTCTTGAATCCCAATTATAATGAACAAGTCGAATCTCATTCTCTAATTTCCACTTAGGAGCTTTATGCAAGAATGAAGGAGATATCAAGGTTTTGATATATTCTATCTTTTCCAGATCATGTCTTTTTCTTATTTCCTCAACTTTCAAAGCGAACTTCTCAATTTGAAGTCTTCTGTCATATCTGACTTTCTTCAGGAATGTCGATTTTTCAGGATCAATTATATCAATATCCAATTCTAATCTTACCCCTGACCCATCATGCCCATATAATCTCCACATATTGAAGATTTCGGCCTCATCCAGATTGTTATAATCACATGCGGATAGGATAAACACATGTTTTTTCAATCGTCTTAAATCTTCATGTTTATCAGAGGGGAGAACCTCAAGAAACTCATTAGCATCATTTACATTCAATAGATTGTATAGCCTAAGGCTCTCCGAGTTAAGTATTGAAAATAAATTTCGAATTGATGTAAAATGGCTAATCTTGTTTGATGTGCAGTCATAGTCAGTTGTTAGATTAAAATATTCAGCCTCAGGGATAGTTATTTCAAAAGAGTTGGCGCTACTTGAATATCCCCTTCTGGTGATGTTCCTTATATTGTAGTTATCGAAAAGAAGTGAATAAGCCTCTGAGTAAAAAGCTTCTATTACTGGATGATCGTGCATATCTCTAATTCAAAAGGAATTCGCAAAGTAAGTCGTCTTATTTATGATACGCTATACTTTTAATCAACCTCAACATATTTTAATGTGATATTGATTCCCCTTACCCCTTCTTCTCACTCATCTTTTCAAAGTTTCCTTTGAGCTTTTCGAGAATCCTGACGAATA
>CAZAXY010000222.1:0-3869 GCA_964489125.1 uncultured Saprospiraceae bacterium | reverse complement strand
CTATTAAGTGTTCCAGTATCAAGGCGAAACGCAACTGCCTTTGTAGGATATCTCCATTAATCAATTACCTACAAGAATCCTTGATTTCCTGCGTATAGCCTGTCGCACTCAAGTGGGCGGCGGGAGCAGCCTTAGCAGAGCCTTAGGGCGACGAGTTTTTGGTTCCTTTTTTCGATAAAAAAGGTACAAGAAGTTACAGTTATTGATAATTAATAATAGTTGTTAATCACAGAAAGTAAATTGGCTTTTGGGTTATCCTCAAGGTAATTACTAAATGCCTAATCATTCTCTAATTGTCCTTTTTCTTAGATAAAAAGAACGAAAAATCAAGCTCATAAAATAGCTCTGCTACAAAGGCAGCTCCCACTACCCACAGTTTATGAGCACCCCACTCGCTTCTAAAGAAAGTTTAGTCATTACGAACTCAGCTTAAGTTTTGTCATGGGTAGCATGTCGAAAGATCTTCAGTTTCATAGCCGCATATCTGAAGATGTCTCCACTGCGGTCGACAAGAAAGAGTGTAGTCATGGGTTAAGACTCACGACTGAGATATCTATAGTGCAGAGACCACTCTACTTAACTCTCTACTCTGGATACCAACTGCTTACTAGTTGTACTGCCAAGGATTCCAAGTCTATTCCCATCTGTTCCTGATGCACTCGGACTACCTCTTCTTTCATTGGAGAAGGCAATCGATCGAATCCATCCTTAGCTCCCAAAATCATACCCGCAACGGCTCCCACGGTATCATTATCGCGACCATAATTGATAATAAATTGAAGGGTCTTCTCAAAGTTACCATCGCCAAATAATAACCCGGCATAGAGTATCTCCCATATTTCCCCCGAATGGAAGGCTATTTGTCGCTGATTTTTTTCGAGGGCCTTATAGATCGTTTTCTGCTGAAACCATTCTAAGTCGGTTCCAGGATAATTGTCCGGAATTTTAAGTTTCACAGAATCCTTGTGTAATACGATCGCTGCTCCTTCAGGGATCTTGGCTAGGGTAATGCTATCATTCAAAATCAGGGATTCAGAGAGGGCGATTTCGTCTATCTCAAATGCTCCCAAAACATAATCTTGAGTAGCATTCGCAATAACATGGGGTATACGAGCAATTAAACGACTGTCTTGATATCCATAAGGATCTATAAAAGCTTGAGTTGCCAGAATTGAATCCATATTTTGAGTGTGTAAAGCCATATTAGTCATGGCTGCGGCTATACTCGATATATCACGTGCATAGCCAATATCAAAAAGGGTATGTTCATAGGCCAAATCGTAGGCCGCTTCTGGGTTCGGAGCAATGAGGCCAAACATAGGGGTATAGAGCAGTCCAGCACAACTCATTTCACCACCATAAAAACGATCTCGAACTCGTTCATATTGAGCATCACCTTCTTGATATCCGAGGGCTACTCTCGCCCACTCCTTAATCCAGTCGATTTTTTCAATTCGAACATCGAGACTATCAGGCTGCGTTGCAATATCTTTATCCGATAGGGTACTCACCTGATCTTGATAATAGTCCACTATAAACTCGGCAAAGTTAGATTTACTGAGGGTCGATCTATTGCGATCAATATATTGAGTGAGCATATACTTCCAGCGTGTATCATCAGTAGTCGCTCCAGCAGGCAAGTTATGACCCCAAGGACCTTCAGGAGATTGAAGCATTAATGCAGGCGTAAGTCCAAGTATATAACCATAGCGCCTCTGAATATCGGCTCGATTCCACATTTCTGTGGAAACGCCCATTGCATCTCCAATAGCAGAACCAACCAAGGCTCCAAGAACTCTGTCATGGAATCGCTCCTTGCTCATACTAAACTCCTCCGCACCATATGAGACTGTACTAGGGTTCGGTATAGACACCTTGGTCTTAGAATTCTCTGGAGTACAGTTGGCTAGGAAAAGACCTGTCAAAAAAAAGGATATAATCCCAAACCATAATTTTTTGCTATTCATAGGTGGTAATTTAAAAGAGAATCAAATGTTTGGTCCTTCAATTTTTGTGTTCACAACTCAAGCTTTATATCCTTCTTCACGTCATGATATCGCAATGTTGCTGCAATACATCGCTTAAGATCAGCTGTGGGTAGAGGAGCATTCAAATCAAATATGAGGGCTCTTTTACCTTCGTAGTTAAAATCATCACCAAAGACCCTCTTAAAGGTTTCTACTAATCTAGTAGAACAACTGAAATACATGGCATACTCAGTCGGGCTCTTTGCCTTCCAATCCATCCTAAGGGTACTACCCTTCTTAGTAACAAAGCTTGGCTCTCCCCACCTAAGGGTTTCTTCAAGCTTGGATATTCCTATCTCCTCAGCAGTTTGGTGGACTAAAGATCTGAGAAAATTCATCTTTCCCTGAACAAGGTCAGGATATGACGCCATCTTAGTAGTAAACTGCGAAGTCGTTTGGATCTGCAAATCTCTCATAAGATATTATGCATTCATGGACATCAAAATAACAAACATAAAGTCATCTGGCACCATTAACGAAATGATTAGAGAGATTAAACAACATTTAGCTTACTGACGATATTATAAGCATATGACAACTATCAGCCCAATAAGATTCATCCTACCTTTATTAGCCTTGCTGGTTGCGAGTAATGCACTTCTTAGTCAGGAGCGAGATCGAGATCGAGATCATAAAGAGAGAAACTGGTGTGTTATTAATTGTAATCCTGAGATTCATACAGAAAACATAGGCCTGGTCTATAGCTATCTAGATAATGACAGCATCATGCAAGAAGCCATGAGCCTCCCAACTGTTCATTTCCCAATAAGATTTGCATACATAGTTGAGGATCCAGTTTCGGCAGAACCCGACATTGCTCATTTGAACAAGGTAATCAGAGATCTGAACCATTCTTTCAGAAACACCGGAGTAGAATTCAACTTGAGCGAAGTTGTCAAAATTCAATCAGACATCAAGCTCGAGCAGCTTTCAGGTAATGCATTTCAGCTCTACGATAAATTCTCAAGTCAATATGATCTGCCAGATATGATGACTGTCTATGTTGTTGACTATGCCAGAGATTTCTGTAGGACTACCGAGACCTCGATTAGTTGTTCGCGAGTAGGAGGATTCTCTTATGTCCTATCTAGTCAAACTAACAATCTCGTTATGAGTCAGTTTGATCTCAAAAATCCCATCATAGTTGCTCACGAGTTTGGTCATTTTTTTGGACTATATCATACCTTTGAACAGCACCTGTTTGGCAAGGGCAGTTTTGATCCGGAGTTGTGCAATCTGACAGGTGATTTGATTTGTGATACGCCGCCCGATCCAGGCACCGCCTATGAGATATATGTCAACTATGCCACATGCGAAATGATAGGGTATGAAGATCGTAATGGCAATAGCTATGAGCCTATCATCAACAACTATATGGGCTACTATAAACCATGTTATCTCCAAGAATATATATTCACCCCACAACAAGAGTTCGTGGTTCGACTTGCCAGCAGATTACAAATTAGAAAGGGATTGAGTCAATAGTACGTCACATCCTAACCGCTGCAACGCTAATTATCGTGTAACTTGCCCGATTGTGGAGTAAGCGAAGAACTTGGTTTTCATTAATTTGTAAGTCAAGAAAGAGCTTCACATGAAATCTATCTTATGCATCGTGCAGGAGCACATGTTTGACAAAAGTCAGATCAAGGAGATGCAAAATGGTTTCAAAGACCTGTATCGCCAACATTACCGTGATGATAAGACCAAAGTGCTGTGGATGATTATGCCCAAGGGCTATGCTTACTCCGAACGAAAAGATTCGGAGGCAACAATCATACTATTTGAGGTTGATGAGGATATCACTCAAGAAAAGAGAGAGTCGTTGATGAGTATTTTCTC
>CAZAXY010000221.1:0-3869 GCA_964489125.1 uncultured Saprospiraceae bacterium | reverse complement strand
TAAATAGTGATACTTTGTATTTAGAAGTGACTAAGATTTAAGTCATTTCTGATAAGTAAAGGGGAATTATTTTTTCTAAATAGGAATAGATAAATCAGTCTATGACACATCTATAATACTCTGTGTAAACTCTTTTTGCAATACAAGTTTAATGTTGGTCAGTACGATATCACCCATAGTACTGCAGTCTAGGAACTCATCATTGTTGTGATGCTTAGCTAGTTCTTTTCTGAGTTGTTCTACCTTGTCATCAGATGATATCCTGTCTTTGATCATATTGTTCAGGAGGGTATTGAGTTGGTCACGGGAGTTCCGTGCTCGTCGAGCTATGAGAGATCGCTCTTCTAGTTGATACTGGCGAACGGCACCAGACTTCAGATGTGCGATCCCAAGATGGATGATTGGATTGTTTTCTTTAAAATATTGGGGGAGATAGAAGCTTTTGCGTCCTTCATATGACTGTTGATCAAAATCAATAGCCCGAATTCTGTATTGTGAACCCTCGATGTCGGGTGTGATATCAACGATATAGTTATATGCTCTCATATCGCCTAATAGACGGATGAAGCATCGCTCATTAAATTTGATAAACTCCTTAGCAATACGGATTTGATCAAACTTGGGTACAGCGAGATTTCTGCTGATGAAATCATCACCAGGGACACCTGCTACATGTTCCTCAATTAATGTCTTGTCATAGACGAGGTAGTTTAAGCGATCTGGAGAGAGGATGCCCTCTAATTCCAATCCATATATTCTACTGGCATCAATCTTCTTAATATAGAAATGATCGTAGTTGTCATTAAGTTTATTGATGATCCTGATCCTGAATGGCTTAGTATTGCCAAATGTACAGAAGTCAATACGGGCGATATTAAGGTGCTCTATTACACTGATATCTCCTTCAGTTTTCAGCAATGCATAGATCGTGCATAGGTTACTGTTGATCTCCTCCTGTTCGGCTTGTTCATAAAATACCGTTTCCCATAAGGTATCATTGCCAGTGCTATCAATTAGTGGGATGCTTGCCATATAACGTAACATGTCATCATACTGAACTGGTAGCTTAGTAAGACGACTATATTGCCCTAAGTACTTCAGTAGGTTACTTGACGGGGCGAATATTTTCTTCTTTTTTGACGGCTTGTTTCCGAACATACGAAAGATAATAGATCAATTATTGTACCTGAATTGAATACTGGGTCGTCTATATCAAAACTGAACAGCTATGTTGCTGAAGCAGGCTATATTTGTATGGTTATAAGCTATATTTTTGATTATGCCAATAGTGTCAAAACGAGGTGAACGCATGACTCAATCTCCAATTAGGAGCTTGATACCATATGCCAGAGAAGCTAAGTCGAGAGGAGTAGATGTAATGCACCTCAATATCGGCCAACCAGATATCAAAACGCCTCAGTCGGCAATAGATCGACTCAAGGGCTATGATAATACCATAATCGAGTATGGAGCCTCGGAGGGAGACATGAACCTAAGAAAGGTAGCACACAAGTACTATTGTGACCATGTATCTAAGATTGACCTTGCGGATATCTATGTTACTACAGGAGCATCGGAGGCTATTATGTTTACCTTGTTTTCTTGCTTTGATGCGCATGAAGAGATCGTTATTCCAGAGCCTTTTTATGCTAACTACATTGGCTATGCTCATACTTCAGGGGTTAATTTAGTCCCAGTCACCAGTAAGCTTGAAGATGGGTTTAAGCTGCCATCACCTGAGGCATTTGTCCAAAAGATCACAAGTAGTACTAAAGCTATATTCTTATGTAATCCTGGTAATCCTACGGGAAACCTATACTCTAAGTCAGAGTTAGTAGAGATTGCTCAACTGGTTAAGAAATATAACTTGTTCCTTATAGTCGACGAGGTATACAGAGAATTTTGCTATGATGAGGAGTTCACTTCAGTCCTAGAGCTTGAAGGTATCGAAGATCACGTGGTTGTAATAGATTCTATTTCTAAGGTATTCAGTGCTTGTGGTAGTAGGATAGGTTTTATCGTGTCTCGCAATGAGCGAATCATGGCGAATATCCTCAAGTACGCTCAGTTGAGACTCTGTCCGCCGATGATAGGTCAGTATATGGCTGTTGCTTGTTTTGATAATAGAGCAACTTATATCCAAGAAGTCAAGACAGAGTATAACAAACGTAGGAAGTTTCTGCACAGTCGGCTAAGTCAGATACCAGGAGTGAAGATTTATATGCCTAAAGCAGCTTTCTATATCATGACTGAACTGCCAGTAGCCGATGCAAGCCACTTCTCCACCTGGTTGCTCAAGGACTTCAGCCATGAGGGCAGAACGATTATGCTCGCTCCAGGCAATGGGTTTTATCTCAATCAGGAGCAAGGTAAATCTCAAGTTAGGATTGCCTTCGTACTTGGTGTAGAAGAGTTATCTGCAGCGATGGATATACTGGAGGTAGCACTTGAGAAGTACGCTACTGTCAGCTCTACTCAAAAACAACCGTCTTATTCTTATATATAAGCACGTTGTGATTGAGGTGTGACCAGATTGCATTAGCAAAGACGATTTTCTCTATATTTTTTCCTTTTCGCTTCATATCAGCGATGCTATCTCTATGAGAGATTGGGATGACATCTTGTGCGATAATAGGTCCTTCATCAAGATCTTCCGTCACATAGTGTGCCGTTGCTCCCATAAACTTCACGCCACGTACATATGCTGCCTTATAGGGATTTGCGCCGGCAAATGCTGGAAGTGACGAATGATGTATATTAATAATCTTCATCGGGTAAGCGTCGATCAGTTGTGATGATAAGATCTGCATATAGCGCGCAAGCAATACAAAATCGACATGGTGTTTTTGCATGAGTTCTATTTCCTTGCGCTCCTGCTCTTGCTTAGTGTCCTTAGTTATAGGGAAGTGATGAAAAGGAATATCATGTTGCTTCGCCAGTGGAGCAAACTTTTCGTGATTGCTGATGATGACTGATATCTCAATGTCCCATTCTCCTGACTCATAACGACTCAAGATATCGTGGATACAGTGAGAATACTTAGATACGAATATGGCCACCTTAGGTTTATGACTTCTGAAGTGAAGAGTCCAGTGCATCTGATGCTTCTTAGCAATCAGTGTATTAAAGTATTCTTCGATCTTATCAGAGGGTATCGTGAAGTCTGACAGATCCCATTCGATACGCATAAAGAATAGATTATCAGTATAGTCTACATGTTGATCCAGCTTAATAATATTTCCATTATTAGTCAGTACAAAGTCACACACCTGATGTACGATTCCCTTTTGATCAGGACAATCAATAAGTATGATTGCAGTATCTCTTTCTTTCCCAGCCATTTCAAATGTTTCCTACGGTTTGTCGTGCAATAATGATGCCTATTGAGTTGTTCTTGGCTTCTCGGTAATAGGATGACGTATGACTTTTACCCATATAAATATTTTAGGTAGATTATATATTGATAATTAATCATATATTATTGTGATTAAAATTGAAATTGATGAAATGAATATTTTACTTGTTACTAGCAATTTAAGGCCTTATACTGATTTCTTGTGGAAGTGAAAAAGAGCCAATAGTTCAGCAATCTACAGCTGAGGAACCCATTAGAATTCCAGAGGCTTGAGGTGCGTTGGACCGGCAGCTGATGAAAAGATTGCCCAATCGAGTAATCTTCTAAGTCATAAATGAGTTAATTAACCAAGATCATGCGTTAAGTGCAAATTGTAGTGATTCCGCAAGGCATTACATCAAACCTAAAGGCATGATACTCTTTTTTCAGAACAAAATTTAAAAACGTAAAACATGTCAGTAGTAAAAGTAATTGAAGTGCTTTCTTCATCTAAGAAGAGTTGGGAAGACGCAAC
>CAZAXY010000220.1:0-3896 GCA_964489125.1 uncultured Saprospiraceae bacterium | reverse complement strand
TCCCCCTCATGCCTGACACCTATGAGCGGGATATCCATATTATGGGTAGTCTGCAGATCCCAGATAGCATCACCTAGATAGATCATCTGTTCAATGATGTGGTCCTGTCGAGCGAGGTCAATAGACATCTGGAGGATCTCTTCACGAGTCACCCTATCGTCCGCATAGCTATCGTATATATGATCAACAGATATATTTACATGTGCGAGTTTGACGAGTTGTGGGCGCTTCCAACCTCCAGTTCCGATACCGATTACATATCGATCATCATAATGTAGTACATCGAGAATGGCTTTGGCACCAGCCACTTCTTTATATGATTTGGGGTCTACCTTACGATTAGTGACGAGCTTGTCTATATAGTACTGCTGAAAGCCATCCAATTGATCTACCGAACAAGCATGGCCAAAATGCTCCTGATACACGCTATGGAAAATCGTGTGATCAGTAACATGTTTATATTTCTTCCAGTCTATAGAGTAGAAATCTCTCTCGAAATACTCCTCATAAGCTTCTGCGAATGCCTTGCTATCCCGAGAATCAGAGGTAACAAGTGTTCCATCAATGTCAAATATGATGAGAGTTTTGGTCAAGGCGAGATGGATAGTTGTTTAGCTCCGTTTCTTTCCAATCCCTAACATCTGAGTGACCCATAAGATGAGAATCGCTCCGACCGTCGCCGACACCATCATTCCGATGATATTTTCAGGGAGCACCACGCCAAACTGGTTCTCTACGACTTTTACGATCCCCGACCCTGCATTAATATTGAGCTTATCGAACAAGAACCCACCAACTACAGCTCCTGCAATACCGAGCATAGAGTTAACGACAAATCCATACGTTTGTCCTTTCATGATTCGAGCTGCTAAAGTTCCTGCGATTGCTCCCACGATGATCATGACGATCCACTTCAATACATCTCCTTGTAACACGTCCATAGTTTCGTTTTGTCCTGCAAAGATATGAAGACCCGTGACTTTAGATAAACTGCTGTTCCCAGTCGAGCTTTTCTTTAAGAAACTGTCCCGTATAAGATTCTTTCATCATTAATATACCATCGATATCACCCTGATAGACCAGGTTGCCTCCTTCATCACCTCCTCCAGGGCCAAGATCTATGATCCAATCAGCGCTTTTGATGACGTCAAGATTGTGTTCTACAATTAGGACAGTATGTCCCTGCTCAACGAGTGCCCTGAAAGCGGTAAGTAGCTTATTAATATCATCGAAATGAAGGCCGGTCGTAGGCTCATCAAAGATGAATAACTGATGGTCCAGACTCCCTTCTTTTACTAAGAATGAGGCCAGCTTGACACGTTGTGCTTCGCCACCTGAGAGAGTGCTTGATGCTTGACCAAGCTTGACATAGCCGAGTCCGACATCTTCCAAGGGCTTGAGCTTCTTAATAATTCTAGCTTCTTTGGCAAAAAATTCTATAGCCTCTGATATGCTCATAGAAAGCACCTCAAAGATGTTCTTGCCTTCATACTTCACATCGAGGATCTCGGGCTTAAATCTCTTGCCCTTACAGTCCTCGCAGATCAATTGTACATCGGCAAGGAATTGCATCTCGATAGTGATGTGTCCATCGCCCTTACAATTCTCACAGCGGCCACCTTCTGTATTAAATGAGAAGTGCTTGGGCTTATATCCTCGCACTTTAGCAAGCTGCTGGCTGACCATCAACTTACGGATTTCGTCGTACGCTTTAACATAGGTAACGGGATTAGAACGAGATGATCGACCGATGGGGTTCTGATTAATAAATTCTATTCCACCTAACAGTTTTACATCTCCAGAGAGACGCTCGTAACTGCCTATCTTACTGGGATGACTAATGTCCAACTCTTTGAGTAGGGCAGGGTAGATGATATGCTTGACAAGCGAGGTCTTGCCTGAGCCAGACACTCCGGTGATTACTGTGAGGCTATTGAGCTGTATAGTTACGTCGACGCCATTGAGATTATGCTGTCGAGCATTGTGAAATGTTATGCTGTTAGCTGACTTGCGATCTAGCTTTGGTAGATTGACCAGTTTAGCGCCAGAGAGGTATTGTGTTGTCAGGCTTTCGCTTGCATCTGATATATGTTCAGGCCCTCCTTCATAGACTATTTCACCTCCATGTAGCCCAGCTTTTGGACCGACATCGACTAGGTGATCTGCACTTTTGATGACTTCTTCTTCGTGTTCTACAACGACAACTGTGTTACCGAGATCTCGGAGATTTTTTAAGACTTGGACCAACTTTGCAGTGTCCTTAGGATGTAAGCCGATACTTGGCTCGTCAAGGATATATAGTGAGCTAGTCAAGTTACTTCCCAATGTTCTTGTTAGACTGATCCGCTGGCTCTCTCCTCCGCTTAACGTGGACGCCTGACGATCTAGGGTTAAGTACCCCAACCCTATCTCAGACATCACTCTGAGCCGCGTATTAATCTCAATGAGTATGCGTTTAGAGACTGCTTTTTGATACTCACTGAGTTCGATGGTATCAAAAAAGTGCTTAAGATCTTTGATCGGTATATGGATGAGCTCGCTTATTGATTTGCCATGTACCTTAACATAACTCGACTCTGTCCTCAATCTGCCTCCACTGCATACTGTACAGGTAGTTTTGCCTCGGTATCGAGCCATCATCACCCGATTCTGTATTTTGTAGCTCTGCTCTTGTAGTTCTGCAAAAAATGTATCAATCCCATCAAAATGTTCATTACCGGTCCAGAGTAGTTCTTGCTGCTCCGCACTAAGCTGGTTGTAGGGTTCATGAATGGGGATACCTGACTTCTCGGCATTAAAGATTAATCTATCTAGCCATAAGCCATGCTTTTCTCCTTTCCAACAGGCAATGGCACCTTCATAGACCGATTTCATCTTATCAGGTATCACCTTGTTAGGATCTATGCCAAGTATCTGACCATAGCCTTCACATTTTTTGCAAGCCCCATAAGGATTGTTATAGTTGAATAATTGCGGGGATGGCTCTAAGAATAGGATGCCGTCAAGCTCAAACCTATTGTTGTATTTAACTTGCTCGATATCTATCACATCGAGAATACACTCACCTTGCCCTTCATAAAATGCCGTGTTGACACTGTCTGCTATACGTTTCAGATTTTCTTCATCATCATTGATGACAAAGCGGTCTATCAATATTTTGATATAATCACTGATTGACCCGATTGACTTTTTCAGCAGTTTACTTTGTTCATCAATAAAGTCCTCAATGCTTGACAAATCACCTTTGTAACTAATCCTAGAGTATCCTTTTTGCATCAGAAGCTCTAGCTCCTTCTTGGCGAGCCGCTCAGGGTCATAAGGTATTAGCGCGGCAAATAACTGTACTTTAGTTTGGTCATCATAAGTTCTGAGATGGTTGATGACGTCAGATACTTGATGCTTCTTGACCAGCTCACCAGATACGGGGGATATGGTGACGCCTGCTCTGGCAAACAAAAGTCTTAAATAGTCGTAGATTTCAGTTAATGATCCTACTGTAGACCTTGCATTGCTGCTACTTACTTTTTGCTCGATAGCAATAGCCGGAGATATGCCCTTGATATAGTCGACATCGGGTTTTTTCATCCTGCCTAAAAACTGCCTAGCATAGGAGGACATGGACTCCACATATCGTCGTTGCCCCTCTGCATAAAGGGTGTCCATAATCAGAGAGGACTTACCAGAGCCAGATACACCAGTCACGACGATCAGCTTATTCTTAGGCAATCTGAGCTCTACATTCTTAAGATTGTTTGTGCGAGCCCCTTTGATGTGAATCTCTTTTTGAAGGGCGCTATTCGTGTCGGCTTTGCTCAAGTATGGGTAGCTTTATTCAGAATATGATAATAACTTGTGAAGGTAAGTCTTGTTCCGACCAATACAGTAGGATATCGTCC
>CAZAXY010000219.1:0-3908 GCA_964489125.1 uncultured Saprospiraceae bacterium | reverse complement strand
GAGTTAACTACAATTAACATTTCTCAATTGTGCCTCAATCTTAATGACAAAGTAAGATTCATAGTCAACAACCAATTCAATGCACTCCCCCAGGCCCACTCGACCCTCTGGGTATCCTGATGTCCTCCACTAATTCCTGAATCGCCATGGGTGGAGCCGCAGTCATCCGACTGACGACGACAGCAACGATCAAGTTAAAGAACATACCGATTACCCCAATACCCTCAGGTACGATGCCAAACCACAATCCTTCTTCTGGACCCCACCCGAGCAATTGCGGTTTGAAATACATGATATAGCCTGCCGTAAAGACAATGCCGACGATCATACCTGCAATAGCTCCTTCTTTATTCATGCGCTTATCGAAGATGCCAAGGATAATCGCCGGAAAGAAGGAGGAAGCTGCCAGGCCAAAGGCCAATGCTACCACCTGCGCTACGAATCCAGGTGGATTCAGCCCAGCGATGCCTGCTATAATTACAGCTACTGCTATGGCGATACGAGCTGCCCTCAGTTCGCCTTTCTCAGAGATATTGGGCATCAATTTTTTCTTTAGGAGATCGTGCGATACTGACGTAGCTATTACCAGTAGCAATCCAGCTGCAGTAGATAATGCTGCCGCTAATCCTCCTGCCACTACGAGGGCGATCACCCAAGCTGGGAGGTTGGCAATCTCAGGATTGGCCAGGACCATAATATCACGATCAATGGTGAGCTCATTTGCATTGGGATCTGCGACATACTGGATGAGGCCGTCACCGTTTTTATCCTCAAAGGTGATCAGCTCGGACTCTTCCCATTTGCTAAACCATGGCGGCATCGCAGCATACTCTTTATTGCTGACGGTCTGGATCAGGTTAGTACGTGCAAATACTGCTACAGCTGGAGCCGTGGTATATAGTATTGCGATAAAGAGTAGCGCATATCCTGCTGAGATACGTGCATCCCTGACTTTAGGCACTGTAAAAAAACGCACGATCACGTGAGGTAATCCCGCAGTTCCCAGCATCAGCGCTGCTGTGATGAAGAATACATTGATCCGATTATCCATACCCATCTGGGTATATGCATCGAAGCCCAAGTCAATGCTCAGCTGATCTAACTTGTCCAACAGGTAGCTACCATCTGCTATAGTCCCGCCCATCCCCATCTGCGGCACTGGATTACCGACCATCTGTAAGGAGATGAATATCGCGGGCACCGTAAATGCAAATATTAAGACGCAGTATTGCGCGACTTGTGTGTAGGTAATACCCTTCATCCCACCCAATACGGCGTAGAAGAATACAATGGCTATACCTATGTATATACCCGTGGAGAAGTCCACCTCCAAGAATCTCGCAAAAGCCACTCCGACGCCTCTCATCTGTCCTACCACATAGGTAAAAGACACTACCAATGCGCAGCAGACGGCTACGACACGGGCGAGATCAGAATAGTAGCGCTCACCGATAAAGTCGGGCACGGTAAACTTGCCAAACTTCCTCAGGTACGGTGCTAACAACAAGGCCAATAGCACATATCCTCCTGTCCAGCCCATCAGATACTGTGAACCACCATATCCTAAAAATGAGATTAATCCTGCCATCGACAAGTATGAAGCCGCCGACATCCAGTCTGCTGCTGTCGCCATACCATTCGCCAATGGTGATACGCCCCCACCTGCCACATAAAACTCTTTAGTTGAGCCAGCTCGTGCCCAGATCGCCACACCTATATAAAGTGCGAAGGTTATTCCTACTATCAAAAATGTCCATTCTTGTACGCCCATGATCTTCTCTTATCCTTTATTATTTCTCGTCAACATCAAACTCTTTGTCGAGGCGATTCATCCAGATTACATAGACAAATATGAGCACCACGAACACATAAATGGCTCCTTGCTGTGCAAACCAAAACCCAAGCGGAAAGCCCCCAATCCTAATTGTATTAAGCGTGTCTGCAAACAAGATTCCGCATCCATATGAAACGATGAACCAGATACTCAGCAGGATGAACAGATACCGCAGATTCTTCTTCCAATACTGCTGTAAGTTCGGATTGGTCATAGCTTAGAAATTTTAGTTAAAGTACGGAATAAATCAAGACGTACACGGAGCGATATTTACACTTGCTCTATGTCTGAAGATGCCAAAAGATTTCACAATTAATAAGACCATTTTGAATGACTAAATATTAGCATACTTTTGCAGCAAAATTATAGATAGACATGGCAGGTAACACCACATTTACAATGATTAAGCCCGATGCCGTTAAAGGCGGTCACATTGGAGCCATCCTTAAGATGATTAACGAGGCGGGATTTAAAATTAAAGCAATGAAATATACTAAGCTATCGTCGGAGAAAGCTGGAGACTTCTATGCTGTACACAAGGAGCGTCCATTTTATGGTGAACTGGTTGAGTTCATGTCATCAGGGCCAATTGTAGCGGCTGTACTCGAAAAAGACAATGCTGTAGCTGACTTTAGAACTTTGATAGGTGCGACGAATCCTGCTGAAGCTGATGCTGGCACTATCCGAGCATTATATGCAACCAATGTAGGAGAAAATGCGGTACACGGATCAGACTCTGACGAAAATGCTCAGATAGAGTCAGATTTCCATTTTGCTCGTACTGAGATGTTTTAACCCCAGTGCTTTAGCTCTGGACATCTAAATACTCATGATTAAAAAGATCCTCTGGGGAATACTAATATTTTTGGCACTACTGATTGTGGTCGGACTCTTAGGTCCGAGAGTAAAATATGATGCCTTAGACTTGACAACTCCCTCTTCACTTGACGTAACTATTGAGGATATTGATGGCTACGTACAAGCTAAAGAAGCGACCATAGAACATCTTAAAGAGGATAATGAAGCCCGAGTAGTCTGGGCCGATAGTAGTCATCAAAAAACACCTTACAGCGTTGTCTATCTACATGGCTTTAGTGCAAGTCAAGGCGAGGGAGATCCCATTCATAGAATGATTGCTGACTCTATCGGTGCTAACTTATTCTTGGCGAGGTTGCGAGATCACGGCCTTGGAACAAAAGATGCATTCAGAGATGTCTCTCCACAAGATTGGATCGATGACACTAAGGAAGCCCTGGCCATAGGACGGCTTATCGGAGAGCAAGTTATTGTTGTCTCTTGTTCGACTGGTGGGACATTGTCATTGCCGTTGTCTCCAGAAGAAGAATCACTCCACTCCTTAATACTGCTCTCACCTAATATTGCGATTGCTGACCCAAGTGCAGCTATGATCACCGGCCCTTGGGGTGGTCAACTCGTGGAATCTATGGTGGGAGAATATCGCATGGTAGATAGCTCACAATTGAATCAATACTGGTCTGGCAACTATCATATAGATGGTCTCAAAGCTCTACAATGGTTAATAGACCAAACTATGAATGATGATACATTCGAGAAAATTACTACACCTATCTACATGGGTTACTATTATAAGAATGAACAAGAGCAAGACCCTGTAGTCAGTGTTGATGCCATGCTCAAGTTCTATGATGCGGTAAGCACGGCTTCAGATCAAAAACACAAAACCGCTTTTGCTAACGCTGGTGATCATGTTATAAGCAGCAAGTACAAAAATGAGAATTGGCAGGATGTCTATGATGATATCATGGCGTTTTTAGAGCCGAGGCTGTAATTATTTAACAGTTTGATTCTAAAAACTGTAGACTAACCCTATCCCGTGCTGGGTCAATGCGAGTTGCAATGTTCCCCTTGATAGTTCTGTATACACGAATCCTGGATCAATCCGATTCAGCAAGTTTGATCGATATAGATTTTTATTTTTTTGCTCGAGGCAAGGACTACAATTGAACTCACCAGCCCCAATGGTAGGCCTAAAACGACCGAACCAATAATAAATCCAGCACCAAAATTAAAATCAGCATCATTCGCCACGATC
>CAZAXY010000218.1:0-3971 GCA_964489125.1 uncultured Saprospiraceae bacterium | reverse complement strand
GATGACGGGCTCTCTCAACGTATTATTACAGGGATAAGCTCTGATTCTCTCGGATCATACTATGTGCAAACTATCGGTAGCATTCATTCTTTTGAAGGGCAGGAACTCAAGTCCACGTTGCTTAAAGATAGCTATGACAGCAAATTTCCAATTGTTGAGTCCAACGGCAAAATTCTAGTTCCAGATAAGAACAATTGTATCTGGTTAATTAGTAAGGGAGAGCTGATACAAGATGACAAGCTATGTCTATTGGACTCGTATGACGGTTATGTCTTACAATTTATTGTAGGAGATAATAGCCTTGACGTTTTATTGCAGGATTCTCTTGAATACGTATATAGGAGATATGAGGCCACAGAGAACGAAATATCCCTGATCTCAGAACATACTTTTTATCATGATCACAAGATATTGACGGCCCTATATATAGAGGACGGTCAATTACTCTTCGTCAATGATAGAGATGAACTTCATGATATCCAGAGCGAGGAGTTAATTTATAAATTAGACGGAGAGCCATTTGCACGTTCTTTCGAGCCCATCATATTAAAACATAAGTCTACTTCTAGCCTGTACTTCTCGCTACACAACAGGGCTGGTATATATAGATATAAAGATGGCAAGGTTGAGACTATTAATAGAAATGGCTTCATTGGTAGTTACGGTAGAGATAAAAAGGGCAACTTATTAATAGGTGTGGAGGCAAAGACCTATCTATATATGGATGAGCTCTTTTTAGTAGATGATCAGGATGAAGTTACGGATTGGTCCGATTTGCTTAAGATTAACAATAGACTAATCACCTATTACGGCGTGGATTTCGAGAAAGCAATGCTTCTAGGTACCCATAATGGTCTCTATTACTACCAGTTTGAACTCGGAGGGATGACCCATCTCATGAAATTTGACAATGTAGCGGAAGGTGGTTTCGGCTATATAGTAAGAAGTTTCACCCAAGGTCACAATGGCAATATTGTCGCAGCGATAGAGAGTGGTTCGAGAATTACAGAACTAATTGATGGGCAAGCAATCGATAACCGATCACTCCAAGAGAATTTTGGATATGGTTTGAACTGGATTGATTATGTAGCAGAGGAAGATCAGTATTATCTCGGCCAGTTTCAGAGAGATAGGTCTAGTGTCTTGAAGAATTATAATCCCAAAACCGGAGAACAATCAGAAATAGAACTTCCGCTGATTCTAGAGCGCTTTCATCTCTTGGAGGACGAAATATGGGTCACGGGCAGATACAATTTAGAGGGGAGAATACTGAGAATAGATAGAGCCAATAATCAAGTCACTTCAATGTTTGAAGAACACCTCAAGACAAAAATGGTGCGCTCAAGCTATTTCACTGATGAGGTCTATTTGTTTGGAACAAGGGCAGGCCTAGTGATCTATGATGTGGCTTCAGGGAAGATAGATCAAGAGCTGCTTGAAGAAACCAAGGAGCTATCAATCAGTAATATCCGCCAATATGAGAACCGTTATCTGATAGGCACATATAACGATGGTATTCACGTATATAACAGAGATTTTGAGTTCGTCAAAAACATCGTTGTTGGTTCTGATCCGCCAAGTAATACTGTGGCTTCTATAGAACGAGATCATCATGGCAACTATTGGGTGAGCACGTTTCAGGGGATAAGTATTTTAAATGATGAGTTAGAGTTTTTAGGCAGACTAGATCGCGGCAATGGATATGAAACAATCGAATACAACCGAGATGCATCGATAGTCTCAGGGCAGCAGTTGCTATTCGGACATACAAATGGATATAATGTGATCGATCCAGATGTTGTCATAAGTAATCTCCGTGCATCCAAGTTGTTTGTTGAAGAGTGTGAGTATGACCGCCAAGGCGATCGAATTTTGATAAAGGATCAATATACAGAAGTCGATATCAAGGGAATTCCATCACAGATCAAGTTGACCTTGGCAACAGACGGATTCACAGAATTATTAAGATATCCTAGGCTTTCATCAAGAGATCTTAGGGTAGAACCTAGTGTAGATCAGATACACATTAATGAACATGTGGTTACGCTGAGTGGCTTGGGCGCTAGGAGTTATCAGTTATTTTATGACGACCCTTTTGATCAAGGAGGAGAAGTCAAGATAGCGACGGTTAATGTCAATAGGAATATTGATTTAATCCTGGGAGTGATAGGCCTGGTGTTATTGATAGCATCGATCAGTTTTTTTATAGCTCGAGCCTTTATTAGGGCGGCAAATAAGAGAAATGCAGAAAGGTTAGAACTTGCCGAAACTAAGATGAAGGCACTTAGATCTCAGCTCAATCCACATTTTGTCTTCAACTCGCTCAATTCGATACAATACTATATCCAGGTCAATGAGAAGCGATTAGCTAAGGATTACCTTGCTAAGTTCGGAAAGTTAATGAGGTTATTCCTTGAGGCTTCACATAATGATACTGTCTCGCTGAAGAATGAGATTGCACAGTTACAACTGTATCTTGAACTTGAGAAGGTAAGATTTGAAAATAGATGGAACTACAACATAGAAGTTGACCAATCGATCGAACTGGATATAGTAACTATACCTGCCATGATCTTACAGCCAATATTGGAGAATTCAATCATTCATGGTCTGGGTCATCGATCTAGCACTGGCGGATTACTCAATCTTGTTTTTGAGGATGAAGGGACAGGCATTAATGTCTCCATCGTTGATAATGGTGTGGGCCGAGCACGCTCTCGAGAGATTAATAGTCGACGATATAACAAGCCAAAATCTCTCTCCACATCAATTACTCAGGAACGGATGCAGATTTTCAATAATTTCAAAGACGAGAAAATAGATATACAATACAAAGACTTGTATGATGGCGATAACAATGGGGCGGGAACCCATGTCACTGTTAAGTTTAAGAATCAACTATAAAAATAATGATACAAGCAATAATTGTAGATGACGAACAGAAAGCAGCTAAGTTGCTCAAGTTGCTCATTGAGGAGATATCTGATGATATTGTAATAACCGCGGTATATAACGACTCTGTTGAAGCGCTAGAAAACATTGACACGTCTTCTGTAGATGTACTGTTCTTAGATATACAGATGCCAACCATGAGTGGAATAGAGTTATGTGCTAAGCTTAAGGGCGATTTCTCGGTGGTTTTTGTCACTGGTCATGATCAGTATGCCTTGGAGGCTTTAAAGCTTGCGGCGGTGGGTTATTTGCTCAAGCCTATCGAAGAAGAAGAATTGTCCGATGTCCTGAGCAGAGTTAGGAAGAATGCGACTCTGAAACACAATAATCAAGGCTATCAGGTTCTACTAGAAAATATGAGAGTTCAAAATATCCATCAGCGTCGAATCGGCATTCCTTCGACAACAGGAATTGATTTTGTGATGATAGAAAACATTATCTCATGCGAAGGAGTAGATGGATATACTAAGGTCTATATAGAAGACGGACGTGAAATATTGAGTTCCTATAACCTTGGGGAGTTTACTAAGATGATCGGAGATGCTGGATTTTATCAAGTTCACCGATCTTACCTCGTTAATATGAAGCGCATTCGGCAGTATCAGAATGACGGTGTTATATTGATGGATAATGATCTAAGTGTACCTGTTTCAAGACGAAGAAAAGAAGGATTTCTGCTCTCAATGAATACGGTGCGTAGATAGAGCACCTCAAGCGCTTATCTCGTATGTGAACCGTTCAGCTACTCTTGTGAACCGTTCATTGAACCACGAAACATATTAAACTTATAAGTGCTATATTCATATGGAGTAACGAAATGTTCTTGTTAGTTTGGAAAAGTTTGGTAGTGATACAGTTCAAATAGAAGAGCAGGATCATCGAAACTGCATGCCAAAAAAGCATATTATTTTCTTTCACTGTATCACCAAATTAACGGAAGAGTAGGTCGCCAAACAGTATGACAATACTGAGCGGCGGTCTACTCTTCTATTTTTTAGGGTAAAGCAAAAAGAGCTCAC
>CAZAXY010000217.1:0-3978 GCA_964489125.1 uncultured Saprospiraceae bacterium | reverse complement strand
AATAGTAACATAGATAGAGTTGTAGACACTCAGATTCATCGGGCCAGAATACAACTCAATGAGATCCTAAGTCCTGATCTTGAATTAAGAACACGTGTAGAAAGAAGCTGGTTTACAAAAGAGTCGAATCTTGAAACTGGCTTACTAGCCTATCAGGATGTGTTATATGATGACAGTGATAGCCCTCTTAAATTGGCTGGGAGATTCATGTATTTCAATATTACCGACTTTGATGCAAGGATATGGGCATACGAATCAGATCTTCGTTATGAATTCAGTATACCATTCTTCAGCGGTACCGGACTGAGATATTACCTCAGGGCAAGTTATAGGACACGATCAGGGCTTATCATAGAGGGACGGCTCAGTCAGACGAATTTTCTCGATGGACGTCAGACTATTTCGTCTGGTAATAATGAGATTACAGGTAGCACACAGACTCAGTTAAAAGTTCAATTGAGATACAGGTATTAGCGCTTTTTCTGCTTCTTTCAAGGAATTTTCAGTAGATTTAATCAAACCAATAAATTATGAAACTAATTATAACAACACTTCTCACTGTTTTTGGCGCTTATGTAGCTGTCGCTCAATGTGGTACAAGTACCCCATCCAGTGTATCGTCAGTCTCTGGCGCTACAACGTTTTCTTCTTTTAATGGCACTTCTTTAAGTAACATCTTTTCGAACTCGTCGACAAGCAATGTCTATCAGTCTAGTCTGGCTAGTTATCAGCAGGTTCAAGGATCTGCTTTTCTCAACGAAGAACCAGTAAAAGGAACGGTAGTACTAAACGATGATTCATCTATTGAAGATGTTCCACTCATGGTTGATTTATATGCCAATCATGTGATTACTAAAAAGGACAATGGCGATATGATGATTCTCGACGGAAGATTCTACAAAGAAATCAGACTCACTCATGAGGGTGAAGAGATCGTTCTTAAAAAATCCGATAAAAACAATTCAGACAAATTTTATCAAGTGCTATACGACGATGGTGATATGGTATTTCTAAAGGATAACTATGTCACTATGCGTGAAGCATCAAATAATGGATACAGTCGTTCATCGGCCAAGTTCACGAAGAGAACAAATTACTTTATCCAGTATGGTGATAATCAGATGGCTAAAGTGAAACTTAAAAAGAAGGATATCTTCCCTTTGATACCTGACTCAGAATTATATGCTATGCAGGAATTTGCGCGCAAAAAAGGGCTGAAACTAAACAGTGAATTAAATTTCATTGCATTTTTTGAAGGAGGTAAGCAATAGCATTTTACCAAACTGAATTATAGGTAGGCTGTACTGTTTAGTGCAGCCTTTTTTCGTTTAGTGATGAGAATAATCCCATCTGCAACTTCACTTAATATAGCAGATAATTCTCTCGGATTACTTTAAACTCTCGTAATCCATCAGACCAAGTCTCTCTGATCTCTTCCTCTGTTAACCCCTGCTTTATTTGTGATCTTAGAGCAGCCGTACCTGCCAGTTTCTCAAAGAAATTGTTGTCATTGAAGAATTGTACTTCCTGCTTGTTGAGCTTAGCATAGGCATCAAGCAGATAAGAAAAATCTAAATGCATCTTTTGCTTGATTTCTCGGCTATCTACATCCGATAGATTCACTCCGTGGCATTGCTTGTCCTGATGTTTGGGATATTTAGCCCCAGGGCGTGATACAGGAGTGAATGAACATTCACCTACCATATCTGGATGACCATAGAGCTGAAATTGCTGAGAAGTCCCGCGCCCTACAGAAATTGTAGTGCCCTCGAACAAACATAATGAAGGATAGTGAAGTATGGACTCAATGTTAGGTAGATTTGGTGATGGTGCTATAGGCAACTCATAATAAGAATCATGCTTGTAATGTTGGCATGGGATCACCCTAAGATCAGCCCTTACTCCATTTGCCAACCAGCCTTCTCCATCAATCATGTAGGCATACTCTCCTATCGTCATACCGTATACGATGGGTACAGGATGTAAGCCCACGAAAGACATATATTCCTCCTCCATGATGGGGCCATCTATAAGATGGCCATTAGGATTGGGTCGATCCAAGACAATTATCGGAATATTGGATTCAGCTGCAGCCTCCATGGTATAATGAAGTGTCGACAGGTAGGTATAAAATCGTGCTCCTACGTCTTGAATATCAAATACGATTACATCCAAATCAGCGAGCATTTCCTTGGACGGCTTTTTTGTCTTTCCATAAAGAGAATATAATGGCATGGAAGATTTATACATGCCATTCTCAATCTCGGCGCCAGCATCTGCCCCACCCTTAAATCCATGCTCCGGTGCGAATATGGCCGACACATCTACACCATTATCCAGTAGATAATCTACGAGGTGAACAGTACCAATCATACTAGTATGATTAACAACCATACCTACTTTCTTACCCATTAGGCTAGGTATATACTGATCTGTACGCTCTGCCCCAACTAAGATTTGTGGCTCTTGAACGGCTGTTGATTGGCCTTTATCTATTGAGAAGCATTGAAGAAAACACAATGACCCGAATATGTAATACTTTAGCGGCATAGTAGCTATTGTAGCTTGAAAAAATATGCGATAACAGATATCGAAACTACAGGTGGTCTTTATAACAGGGATAGAATTATTGAGATCGCAATCATCGTAACTGATGGTCTGACCATCCTTGACGAATTTCAATCACTTATACATCCAGAACGTACTATACCGCATTCTATTACCCGAATCACAGGCATAAGTGACGACATGGTTGCTAGTGCACCTAAGTTCTATGAGATTGCAAAGGACATCGTGGAAATAATGGAAGGATGCATATTCATCGCTCACAATGTCAAGTTTGACTATGGATTCATCAAACAAGAATTCAAGACATTAGGGTACCCATTTAATAAGAAGCGCCTTTGCACTGTCAAACTAACAAGGCGACATGTTCCAGGACTTAAGAGCTATGGGCTCGACAACCTCATCAAACATTATAACCTAACTGTTACCGATCGCCATAGAGCTTATGGTGACACATATGCGACCTATGAAATATTCAAAGATCTCTTTCAGAACGAGATGAGTGATTTTGATATTAAACAGGCCATTAATGACGGGATTGATGCAACGGTTCTACCTAATGGCTTATCTATGGATGAACTACAAGAAACACCAGAAACACCTGGAGTCTACTACCTCAGCAATATTCATAAAAGAATCATCTATGTGGGAAAGGCGAAGAATATCAAAAAGAGGCTCTTCCAACATTTCCGGAAACTCAGTCGCAAGGCGGTTAATATCGCCAACCAGGTTCACCATGTACATCATGAAGAGACAGGACATGAACTTATTGCGTTATTGCTCGAACTCCATGAAATTAAAACCCTGCGTCCAGAGCTCAACAAAGCGATGCGTCGCAATCATTATCCATATGCGTTGTATCACAACCCAGCAGCACTCCCTGAGAAGCCCCGCCTATTAATCACACGAAATAACAAACGGAACGACCTCAAGTATGAAAAAATCAAACAGTTTGGATCAAAGCAAAGCGGTGACAGTTACCTACAAAATCTAATTATTGAGAATGACATCTGTGCAAAATATGCACGACTTAGAAGTAAAGAACTCACCTGCTCTTGCGGAGGGGCCTGCAGTCAATTCTTTAGTGATCAAATATCATACATAGAGTCATTACTTGACGGATTAAAGAATGATTTTGAAGAAGATTTAGTCATTATAACTAATGGACGCAATCCACTTGAGAAGGCATTTGCACTAATACAAAATGGGCGATTTAGAGGGATTGGCTTTTTCCCTCAAGAAGAAGTTATACTGGGTAAAGAAGAATGGTCAGCATACTTGACTCATGAGTTCTTTTATCCTGAAGCCAATGGCATCATAAAGACATATACAGCTAAGCACAAGTTACAGACGATACGACTTTAAAATTTATGCGTGGAGAGATTCATTGAGTTCGATGGTCTTCGTATTAGG
>CAZAXY010000216.1:0-4030 GCA_964489125.1 uncultured Saprospiraceae bacterium | reverse complement strand
TACAATTTCTCTTAGGTCTCCATCTTCAGTGCGTGTATACATGTCGATCTCATCGCCAGTATCTTTGATGTATAGATGATGTGCGTAAAGCGGATCGTTGACATACTCTTTGAACTTGTCATGGATAGCGAGTTTTTCATCATACAATAAACGGATGGATTTCATGCCTTTGGCGAGCTCCTTGACTGCCTTTCTATCTTCTCTATTAATAAACGGTAGGGTTGCCCATTTTGGAACTCCAAGAGCCAAGGTGGCATCTTCTCTATAGTCTTTGAAAAATTGATCGTATCCAACTGTCTTTCTAGAACACGACGAAGCGATAAACAGTAGTGCCAGCAGTAAATATTTAGTCATGGTACAATGTGTTCTGTATATGAGTCTGTCCGTTGAAAATTAACAATTATATTAGATCGTCCAAAAATACAGATTGTGGAGGCTTTATTTACCAATGATGCGGTAGTTTTAGGCGTATTGATGTGCGTATTAGGGATAATATTTTACACCTCTCATCAAGAGCGATTTCAGCGATTTTATCGTTTTGTGCCCGCTCTTTTCCTATGCTATTTTGTTCCTGCACTACTCAACTGGCCACTTGGGTTAATTTCTCCAGAAGGTTCTCAGCTTTATTTTGTCGCCAGTAGGTATTTGCTTCCAGCAAGTCTGATCTTACTCTGTATCAGCATTGATTTTAAGGCCCTGCTCAATCTTGGCTCTAAGGCTATTATCATGTTTTTAGCGGCTACACTTGGCATTGTCTTAGGAGGTCCTGTTGCTGTACTATTTGTGTCATGGTTCATGCCAGATGTGGTATCAGTTGCACCAGATGAACTCTGGAGAGGCCTATCGACTATAGCTGGTAGTTGGATTGGAGGAGGCGCTAATCAAGCTGCGATGAAAGAGATTTTCGAAGTATCTGATAATCTTTTTGGAAGCATGCTTGTCGTGGATATAGTAGTGGCTAATATCTGGATGGCATTCTTATTTTATGGTGCTGATAACACGAAGAAAATAGACAAATGGCTACAATCAGATGTGACAGCTATAGAGCAACTGAAGACTAAAGTAGCGGATTATAAAGCTAAGGTTAGTAAGATTCCAACTACTACAGACTTATTTGTAATGATGGCTGTGGCTTTTGGTGGAGTAGCCCTATCTCATTGGTTTTCCGATTTGATCGTACCTCTGTTGTCTCAGCACAGTGAGGCCTTAGAATCGATGCGATTGAATTCATTGATGAGTGGATTCTTCTGGCTAATTGTTGTAGCAACTACTTTTGGTTTAGTGCTCTCTTTTACCAAGGCCAGGAAGCTCGAAGGCGTCGGAGCGTCTAACTGGGGCTCTGTATTTATCTATATTCTCGTGGCTACGATAGGTATGAAGATGGACTTGAAGGAAGTCTTTAACAATCTGGATCTCTTTGCAATAGGCATCATTTGGATATTGATACATGTGATAATTCTATTTATAGTAGCTAAACTGATCAAAGCTCCATTCTTTTATGTGGCGGTGGGCAGTCAAGCGAATATAGGAGGTGCCGCTTCTGCACCAGTTGTTGCATCTGCTTTCAGCCCGACACTAGCGCCAGTGGGTGCCCTTATGGCGGTATTGGGATATGCCGTTGGAACCTATGGGGCTATTATTTGTGCTTACCTGATGCAGGGAGTCGTGAGTTAGATCAGGATAACTATTGCTTATTGTATTGCTGTTGTACTTGGACGAGGAGATTATTGTAGAAGTTTATGCCCTTCTCATTCATCTGATTGCCAAATAAAGCTTGTTCGTTTTGAATGAAGATCATGAACTGGCATTGCTCAGAAAAATATAGGTCCGCTTCGATTAACACTCTGCCATTTCCATTGTATACCTTCCTCCCAAGCGGCTTGCAGTTTGCTGGGATAGAGCTCATAGTATTTGGTGACAGATAGGTCAAATCTCCGATAATGGAGCTTTCTTCGGTCTGGCTAATGCTAATGGGGAAATCATTGAAAATCATATCAACGTGACTACAGCTGTCCACGATTAATTGCACATATTCGGCAGTTATACCATTTGGGGAGAATGTAACAGCTGACCTAGTAGTGGATAGATTACTTGGATCTGGTTTACAGTTAACAAATAGTGTAATTGCACAAATTAGAAAAAATAGAGCTGAGGAAAATTTCATAGTCGAAAGAGATCTAAGGATCTTATTACCTTATGATCTGCAACTTACTAATATATGTCTGATCTGCATCATCTTGTAGTATAAGAAAATACTGACCATTAGGGATAGGATTAAATAGTAGCTCGTTGCCATCAACTATTACAGGATATCTTTTACCCAATACATCAAGGAGTTGTACAGATATGATTCGTTCGGGGGCATCGAGGACTTGTACTGATGTAGTAGCTGGATTAGGGAATATTTTTATGTCTTGAAATTGAGTGCCACTCACAGACGATCGCACTTCATCAAATACTCTGAAGTTATCGACTCCAGCCTCCACAAGGTGACCAGGTGTACGATCTAATACAGAAAATTGCAATGATACTTGTGTGGAATCTGTCCAATCCCTGATGATAATCTGCTCCGTATTCCATAGACTACTATCCGCTAGCTGCAAAACCTCGATGACTTCATTTCCAGCTATAAGTGATACCCGTAAGGTGTCATTGGGGACACTACTTCCGCCTCCATTATAAAACCAATAATCAAACTCGATGACTGGCTCCTCAAAGTCATACAGGGGGATAGGAGGGGAGGTGAGCACCGTAGGGCCACCATCTACATCGTCCAGTGCTGCGCTGCCGTCAGCATTGCCAGTGACGTATGCCCACGATCCGAGATCATTTGGACTATCGAAACCTGGGTTAACCATGGCGCCATCAAAGTTGGTCTCTAATGGTATAGCTCTTATCCACCGCCCGGCAGGGACGTCGCCACTGATATTCCAGTTGAGCTCTAAATCGAAAAGGTCCTCAAATCCCTGAATCAGTTGATAATCATTAAGAATAGCCTCATCTACTGTTACACTATCATGGAGATATTGGAATCCCCATTTACCTACAATTACTTCATACTCCCCCTCGAATACATCAGAGGTATATATGCCTAGTTCGTCGGTATTTTTATCAAAATCAATTTCACCCCTAAATGCAACTTCTGCATCTTCTATTGGGGTTTCATCCTCATCAGTGACAGTACCTGTAACTCTCAGTATGTTGCGAGCCATCAAGGCAACAGTGAGCTCATTCAGCTCACCTCGTACAAGGGATATAGTCAGTGTGTCTGGCACATAATTGGGATGAGAGATCACAACTTGAAAAGTCCCTGACTCAGGAATGCCCGTGGCAAACTCGCCACGAGGATTGGCAGTTTCGATTTGGGCGAGGTCTGAGAGAATCTCTATGGTCGCCCCGTTCACTGGAAGTCTGGTTAATGAGTCAATTACGATACCTTCTAAATATGCTGCTTGCTGATAGTCTGCCTCGAGCATGAATAAACCATTGTCTATATCAGTGGCCACGATTGTGCCCGAAGGGAGATAAGGGCTCACGCCCCAGCATCCATTGGCATTCTGAGGATTAGTATCGTATTGAGCTACACGTATCAAGTTATGTGGTCGGTGTGCATCCAATATGATCACGCCAGCATTATACCATGACGTCACTAAGAAGCCCTCGAGATAATGCGTATTATGGGGCAGTATTCCAACATCGTCTACTGGCCTATACTGATCCACTCGCTGGATATTATTAACATCGGAGATGTCGTAGGCATCGACGAAGGCATTACCTCTTTCATCAGTAGTAAAAATGAATTGATTGTCATCAGACAGCCAAGCGTTGTGTGTGAAAATTGTTGACGTAGCTATCCGATTGATAAAGAGCGCATCCGCAGGATCTGAAACATCATATACGGCTAATACTCCGCCTATGATTTCAGAAGTATACATCAAATCGTCTCTGACTATTACATCATGAGCATAGGCTTGATCTTGCACGCCTATGACTGTTGGATTTGTTGGATCATCGTTTAGATCCAGGGTAA
>CAZAXY010000215.1:0-4042 GCA_964489125.1 uncultured Saprospiraceae bacterium | reverse complement strand
GAGATCTCTCCATCATTAAGACTCCTCCACCAAATCGCCAACCGATTCATACGGAGCGGAGAGTCTTCAATGACGAGATTATCAGAGAATCTATCTACTACGAAGTCCATCGTGGTGGACAAGTATTCTTTGTACATAACCGAGTCAAGTCCCTCATGGACATGTCAGCACTCATCAAGAGATTATGTCCAGATGTGTCGATTGCAACTGCTCATGGACAGATGGACCCCAAGCATCTCGAGACCACATTAGTAGATTTCATTGATCGCAAGTACGATGTACTTGTCTGTACTAATATCATTGAGACAGGTCTCGATATTGCCAACGCTAATACGATGATCATTAACAATGCCCATCAATTTGGCTTGAGTGATCTGCATCAGCTGAGAGGTCGGGTAGGACGATCTAACAAAAAGGCATTTTGCTACCTGTTTGCACCGCCCATATCGACCCTCACCCCAGAAGCTCGTAAGAGACTGAAGACGCTAGAGGAGTTTAGCGATTTGGGGAGTGGTTTTCACATTGCTATGCGAGACATGGACATCCGTGGCGCAGGAAATCTATTGGGCGCAGAACAGAGCGGGTTTATTGCAGATATAGGATATGAGACCTACCAAAGAATCCTTGAAGAAGCCGTTGTAGAGCTTAAAGAGAATGAATACAAAGATGTATTTGATGAGCAGCTCAAGGACCACACTTATGTCAGAGATGTGGAGATTGATACTGATGTAGAGATGCTCATTCCTGACAACTATATTAACAATGTCCAGGAGCGGTTTAACTTATATAGCGCACTCGACGCTATCAATGATGAGAATGGGTTAATCAACTTTAGACAAGGACTCAAGGATAGGTTCGGTCCAATCCCAGATACTGTGGAGGAACTCTTCAATGGGCTAAGACTGAGGTGGCAAGCGAAGAAATTGGGCTTTGAGCGAGTCATCATTAAGGGGGGTAGAATGAGGTGCTATTTCATTTCTAATCCACAATCCAGCTTCTTCGAAACACCGCTCTTTCAATCCTTAATCAACTACATTTCTACTAAGGGTGCCACGCAGGGTTATCAATTAAAGCAAACTAAGAGCTACCTGATCCTCTCTCGTGGTGAGGTAAGCACATTGAAAGAAGGACAAATCTATCTTCAGCGGATATTGGAAGATCTTGAAACCCCTGTTGAAGTTACATCTTGAATAAGCTTAAGAAGCTATAACTATGTGGGCAGCGTAGAGCCCAATAAGTATGCATATGATACCGAGTATAACACTCCCAAGACTATATAGTATCGCCGTACCCATATCCCCATTCTGATATAATTGCACGACTTCTAAGCTGTATGTAGAAAATGTGCTGAACCCTCCACAAAAACCTGTCATAAGCAGAAGCTTAGGTTGATTGCCGATGATTTCTTTCATAAAGAGCCCCATAAGCAATCCAAGGATCAACGAACTGATCGTATTCGCTATCAACGTGCCTTTGGGAAATGAAGGATGTGTACAGTATTCTGCAATCAAGTATCTAGCGACACAGCCAAAGCCTCCTCCGATGAATACAAGAGCTATTGAGGAAAATGAGAGCATCACGAACTACGAGCAACACTAGGTCGACTCGCTATAATCAGTCTTACCGATTGGGTAAATATGATACTTAGAGTCAATAGTAATGCAAATCCAAGTACTATGTGCAGATGTTCTATCTGGAGCGATACGACTATCATCAACATATTAAATGCCAATAGGGTAAAAGTCGACTGCATATGACTCAATCCAGATTCCAACATCAAGTGATGCAGATGTCTTTTATCCGGAACAAATGGCGAAGTCCCTTCCAACAACCGAATCGTAAATACTCGAAGGGTATCATATATCGGCAATATCATCAATCCAAAAGCAATGATTACTGGCGAGTCAAATTTCATTGGATGAGAACTCAATGTCATATTAGTCTCCATGAATTGTATGACGATGATGCTACAGACAGCACCTAAAACCAAGGAGCCCGTGTCTCCCATAAATATCTTAGCAGGAGTAATGTTATACTTTAAAAATGCCAATGTAGCACCACTGACTACAAATGACAAAGTGCTGAAGTCATAGTGGCCTATCATGAAAAACCAAAATCCAAGAAGAGAAGTCGTTAATATGACCACAGTAGAGCATAGACCATTGATACCATCAATGAGATTATAAGAGTTAATCACAAATAGATAAAACAACACACTTATAAATGTGCTCAAAGCGTATGGTATCGCCTCAATGCCAAACAAGCCGTAAAACTGAGTGATTCTTATATCTCCCCAGAATACAAGTATATATACCGCAATGAGCTGACCAATGAGCTTGGATATCGGGGATAATGGTCGTAAATCATCCTGCGCTCCCAATAAGAATATCACACCCAATGCCATGAGTATATATCTAAAGGTATCAAACTGTTCTGCTGGAATCGTTAGCAATAGCACAAGAGTAAAACTTACAAAAATACCTATGCCTCCAAGCGAAGGAATCACCCCGGTATGAGCTTTTCTTTCGTCAGCCTTATCTACTATGTTTCTGTGTAGCGCTGTTCTGATAACAAAAGGCATCAGCGCAAATGCCAATATAAAAGAGAGACCGAATGAAAATATGATATCAAGCATCTTATCTGCCAGCGTATTCGTAACCAGCAGCTAATGTATGCAATAAAATTATAATATTATAATAATTCGTAATACATGGTGCTATTCGCTGAGCCATCGCTTAATCTCTTCACCGAGGTCGCTGACATTTTCTAATACCTCATCAATTGTATTCTCTAATGTTTGACCTAATTCATCCTTAACGAACCTTTCGATTTCCCGTGCACCATTTTCTCCAAGCTCTTCGAATTCACTATGCAAATCAAATGATTGCAGGTTTAAATCATCGAGATCTCTATGTACTTCATAGATCATTAGGTTTTTAATAACATCAATTTTATCGGTCAAACTCAACTCCTCCTTATACTTGGTATAGCACACATCCAATAGATCTTTGACGTCAGTATCTATTGCTGCCCAATCTCGATCAGATAATTCATGATTCTTAGCACCCATGGTCGATATGGTATCATCGAATGACTTAACAAATGAATCCTTATCTGGACACTGTTGAACTACTGTACATTGAACCAGTATCATAGCAAAAACAAGGGCTAATAATTGAGGGCGAAATACGTACATAATGGGTCTTAATTAACTCGTTATTGTAATAACACACTTGAAAATAGAATAACAGGCGTCAATACTGCGTGTTTTTTCTATGTACAGCCCTATTTATGGGCCTAACGCATGTTTAATATTGTTACTTTTGCGCTCCTTCAATTTATAGGTTTCTGATGCAAGACCATTCGTACATTGATCCAGACAAATTGCCACAGCATATCGCGGTGATAATGGATGGTAATGGCCGATGGGCAAAAAATCAAAATCGTGCACGTGTATTTGGTCATCAAAATGGAGTGCAAGCGGTACGTGAAATATCTGAGGGAGCCGCTGAGCTAGGTGTACCTTACCTGACACTTTATGCTTTTTCAAAGGAAAATTGGAAAAGACCCGCTTTTGAGGTCAACACCTTGATGAAACTATTCGTCAAGACTATTGACAAAGAACTTAGCACACTGAATAAGAACAATATAAAGCTTAATGCCATCGGAGATTTAAAATCTCTCCCAAAAGAAACCTATAAAGCATTAATCAAAGGCATACACGCGACTGCTCAAAATACTCGTATGACGCTAACGCTGGCGCTGAATTATAGCAGTCGATGGGAGATTTTAACCGCAATTGAAAAATATGCTGAGATGGTGAAATCAGGAGAAAGTAATATTGAGACATTGAGTGAACAAGTATTCAGCAGTTTACTTCAGACAGATGGAATGCCTGATCCAGATTTGCTCATCCGAACCAGTGGCGAACGTCGAATCAGCAATTACCTACTATGGCAGTTATCTTATGCTGAGCTATACTTTACAGATGTGCTTTGGCCGGATTTTAAAAAGGAGCACCTACACAAGGCTATAATGACCT
>CAZAXY010000214.1:0-4045 GCA_964489125.1 uncultured Saprospiraceae bacterium | reverse complement strand
GCATCACATACAAATGTTGATACAATCTGCATGTCAGTAAACCCATAAGCAGTAGGGCAGTCGAATGATCCTTCACTTACACAGAAAGGTGTTCCATCATTGAAGAAAAATGTTCGAGTGCCGCCATCAACAACACACAAGAATTCATGTCCTTGAGTATTTCTATAGTACTCAACAACTTCATCTTGACAGTTATTAACATCTACGATTCCACTGAGAAAAGGAAATAAATTAAAAAGATCTACGTCTGATCCGGCATTACATTCAAACAATGAAGTACCATTAGTCAGTCCGTAGAATTGAAGACAGTTTATAGTTCCATCCTCACAGTATAATGTTCCATCAGGAAG
Source organism: uncultured Saprospiraceae bacterium (assembly GCA_964489125.1). Taxonomy (GTDB): domain Bacteria; phylum Bacteroidota; class Bacteroidia; order Chitinophagales; family Saprospiraceae; genus GYS-P2D. The sequence goes on along the minus strand of CAZAXY010000214.1, from coordinate 3,695 downwards.
GAAAAGACGACCACCTGGACCGAAACAGTCTGCGTCGTTTTCGACATATATAAATTGGGTCCCATTTAAATTGAAAAGAGTAACTGTTTCATTCATGCAACAGTTATCTTGATCAATCTGAGAAGATACTGCGGGAAAATCCGCTAGTGATTGGCCATGTCCATTCTGCACTCCGAGAGATACGATGGCCATGACAATAAAGTAGTAAACTTTATTCATCCTTAATAATGTTTTTTGTTAGTAAAAAAATTTCAAGCTCGAATACGTGGACTATTATTCTGATCTATCTAGAATGGTTGCCAGTGTTTTTTGAAAAAATTTGTGAAGGTGTGATAGTGTCCTTTTAAGGACAAGTGGATTTTATTTTCAATATTTACTGAAATTTTTTAATACAATTCAATTCGTTTTATTGCCGACTTATTGATATTTAAGTATGTTTATTTGTTATAAACAGAATTATATTCTGTTATTTTCAATTTTGTTAACACTTATCCTACGGGTTGAAAAATCCGCCTTATTTGTATTCAGGTCTTTTGTTATCATCAGCTTAGACTCTCTTTATTAATTGTCGCAAGTAAAACACTTGACGAGACCAACCTAGGTCATTATATCTCCTGACTAAGCTTGTTTATAATCGCGCTAATCATATTTCAAGTGTTCATCATGCACCTATAATCTAGTTGTCAATTATCAACTACTTGTGATTGAGGCTTGATTTTATCTTAGCTTAAGAAAGACTGAGACCCACATTAAGGATTTAATCGATTTTATGATTTTATCGAATTTGAAAGTCGCAGTAGTTAGTTGACTTATTTTCATAGAATGAAGCGCATAATTTCAGACCCTCTTTTTACTTTCTTGATCCTGAGTCTTTTCATCTTTATCTATTATGCCTATGTCAGCGATGATACTAATCGCCTCGATAATACCATTGTCATGACTGATCATGACATCGATAGACTCATCGACATCTATCAACGTACCTGGAGCGCAGCACCAGACAGTGTGGCTCTAAGACGATTGATTAGTCAAGAGCTTAAAAACGAAATCTTCTATAGCGAAGGCCTTAAAATGAACCTCGATCATAATGACGAGATCATCAGACGGCGTTTAGTTCAGAAATATGAGTTTCTCATAAAGGACATCTCAGATAATAACTCGCCCACTGTCGAACAGCTCAAGAAATACTATGAGAGGCATCAAGAAAGATACCTGACCGAAGCAAACTATACGATGAGCCAATATTATTTTTCTCCTGATGTATCTGATGATGCAGAAGAGGAGGCTCAGCAATTCTATAATAATGTAAGGGATCAAGAATCCGAGGGCCTGATAGCTGGCAATCCATTGCACCTCCCTCGTGAACAAGTCAACAAGACCGCTGCCCAGCTCATCCAAGACTTTGGGGCATCATTTGTGGAAGGGGTATCTCAGTTCACTACAACCGGCTGGCAAGAACCGATACAATCTGGATACGGCTGGCATGTGATTAAGCTGAAAGCTATAGTGCTATCAGAAGCTCAACCGTTCGAGTTTGTTTCCGATGAAGTCGCTCAAGATTATCGGAGTGATCAGCTATCTAATTATAATGACGGATTGTACGAAGCGTTGAGAAAAGAATACAATATTGACTGGAACCTGAATAAATATGCTGCATGGATTCCATAAGGTCGATATTACTTACTTTGGGGTGTTTGGTGTTGTTTGGTATATCGGCGTTACACGCTCATGAGATCAGACCAGCCTATCTACAGCTCAAACAAGTCACGGCACAGTCCTATGATATGCTCTGGAAGGTCCCTATGCTCAATGGCGCCATTCCTAAGATCAATCCAAGCTTTAATGACCATATTACCTTAGTTCTCGTCGATGAAGAACTTACACCGGATGCTCTCATCAGTCGCTATCAAGCAACCATAGTGACTCAAGGCAAACTCAATGGGGAGACCATTCAATTTCCACTACTTGAAAACACCTTGATAGACGTATTAGTATATGTAGAAACATTAGATGGTGCGACCTACAGTCAGATGGCCAGACCTGACCAGTCCTATGTTACCATACCTGTGGAGCCTAATAGGGTTGACGTCATAAAAACCTATTCCTTCCTTGGTGGAGAACATATTCTATTCGGCATAGATCACCTCTTGTTCGTGGCCTGTCTCTTGCTCTTGATTAAGCAGTTGTCGACATTGATCAAGGCGATCACTGCATTCACTATATCACATAGTATAACGCTCGTCTGTACGACGCTCGGTTGGGTAAATCTTCCTGGACCACCTGTAGAATCAGTCATTGCCTTAAGTATCGTGTTTTTAGCAAGAGAGTATATTATGACCTATCGCGGTGAGGCGTCAATTACTGAACGATATCCATGGATTGTAGCTTTTATCTTTGGTTTGCTCCATGGCTTCGGATTTGCTGGTGCTCTTGGAGATATAGGCTTGCCTCAAACGGAGATACCTCTTGCCTTACTCTTTTTTAATATTGGAATAGAGTTAGGTCAATTGATATTCATTGCCATGCTAGGAGGCGTGCTCTATCTTTTGCTTAAGATCATACCTAAATATCTGACAAAGGTCAAGCTAGGTGGAGCATATGCCATTGGAGGAATGGGAATGTATTGGTTGGTGGAAAGAATCATGGGATTCTAATAATATGAACAGAAAACAATGAATGGAATCGAAACTAACTTATAAAGGTGCAGTGATGACATGGGAGTGCGACTCCAACGGACATATGAATGTAATGTACTACATCAACAAGTATGAAAACGCAGGTAGAAATTTTGATCTTGATCTTGGGCTCAGTACTATACTCCATGACCAAAAAGAGACAGTAGGAATGGTGGTGGTGGAGCAAAAGATTCAGTATCTCCAAGAGGCCTTTGAAGATGATATCCTGTTTATCATGTCTGAACTAAATGCAATTGGGAATAAAAGCATAACAATGACGCATAGAATGTATAATGGTCATACTAAAGAACATATTGGTACAATGAACTTAGTTTGTGTCCTTTTTGACAAGGTCAATCGTGTCGGTCTTGTGCTACCTCCTGAAATAAAAGAACAACTCATCAAAAAAATAAATCACTGATCATGACAATACTAACCATCATAGTAGTTCTGGGCATTTTGCTAATGGGTGCTAACCTCTACATCAGGAGAACTCCAGCGGGCCAAGTAGAATTCAAATCAGGGCTGGTATTAAAGTTCCTGCCGAATCTCGGAAATATGGAACCCATAGATTTGAGAGACTCCCTTGAAAAATTTACAGCTAAAAACGCACACAAGGTCAAAGTACCAATCAATGAAGTTAAAGAACTCTCCATATCCACGAGACATGGAGAGATACAAGGCAGACTGTATAACGATGCTCAAGGGGAGAAAGACAGATGTATCATATTCTATCATGGAGGTGGGTTTTGTGTTGGAAGTATAGACACCCATAATGAACAAGCACGCAGAGTAGCCAAAGCGACCGGTCTGCCACTACTATCAGTCAACTATTCGCTCTCTCCAGAAGCGAAGTTTCCACATGCAGTGGAAGAGTGTATCGATACTGTGCTCTGGGCTAAAGATCATTTAGGATTATTAGGCATTAACAAGCCACAATTTGTACCCATGGGGGATAGTGCTGGTGGCAATCTTGCCATCGTAGTGACCAATGAATTAATTAAAATGGGTCATAAGGAC